>CAZTNT010000001.1:0-36074 GCA_964614965.1 uncultured Lachnospiraceae bacterium
GACCTAATTCATCAACACGTCTTACAATTCCTTTACTTTCCATAAAATTCTCCTTAATTTAGTATGTGTTTTTTTCTTGTTCATATTCGTTTAGTCTTGCTTGAAAATAAATTTTATGATATAATCTATATATGAAACCTATAATTAAAAAAGTAAAAAATTTGTTAAAGATTTCAATTGCTGGAGTTTTGCTTGCGACAACAGTTTTTTTATCAACATCTTGTTCAAATGTAGAGTATGATAGTTTTTATGATACGGATGAAATTGATTCGATTGCTGAAAAAATGGAATGTGATACTGGATATCTTTGGAAAATAAATGATAACTATGCAAGAATGAAACATAATGGTGATGAGCCAATTTATGTTTGTTTTGATGAACAATTAACTGAAGATGAAATGTCCACAGCTAAAGAGGCTTTGGAATATGTTTTTGGACTTCTTAGTAAAATTAATGAAAAATATCAATACAAAATTGTTGACAAAAAGGAGTATGAATTAAAAAATAATAAAACAAGAATTTATTTTGGGTTAGGACAACATGATATAATAGCTAACGGTATAGAATTTGCTTCACAAGGACATATTTATCAGGACTATGACTTCTTTAGTACTTTAACAGATGTTCCACTTTGGAATGACTATAGAATTAATATAGATAGAGAAGAGATAAAAAAAGATCCAAATCCCAATGCTTTATATTATACTAATGTTCATGAATTGATGCATGCTTGTGGAGATAAAGATGTGTATGACATGAGTGCTAAAAATCATGCTTCAACCTTCAGAGGAAACACATTGATTAATCCTAATTCTGGTCCTATAGTTTTAAAATTTACGCCAAACGATGTTAAGTGTAAGATTCTTTTATATGCTGAAAAAGACGCAGATAAAAAAGAACTTAAACAAATTTTAAATGATTACACTAAAGAATATTATGATGAATATGTTAAAAAATGTGAAGAAGTAGGTGGAATAAAAGGATTTTTAAATGAAGAAGATTTTGGGTTGGAAACAGCAATTAGAGTAACCGATGAGAAAGGAAATAAGTATGGGTATAGATATGTTGTTGAAGTTAATGACGGAAAATATCAATTTTATTTATATGAATACTATTCTAATAAACTTTTAGATGAGTGTAAAGGCGATGTTGTTTATCATAATGGAGTTGCAATTTTAACTGATTTGAATTTAAAACATGGTTTTAGACCTTTTGATGTTTCCGATACTTATTCAAACGGATTAATTCAAGATTTGATAATAGGAGACTATAACGGAAGTCCAGCGATGTACGATTTATTTACAAATGATGTAAAGCTGGGAAAAATGTATGAACTTGAAAAAAATATGGTGCAATAATGCACCATATTTTTATAAACTTTCAATCAAGTCTTCAATTTGCTTAAGTGTTGTAAACTCAAGAATTTTAAGTTTAGTGGCAGTTGCGTTAGTTAAGGATTTAACATACCACATCAAATGTTTTTTGAAATAAGCAACCAAAGTTTTTTCTGTACGATAGTAAGTTTTAAGTAATTCTAAATGCTTTTTTATTGCTTCTTTTCTTGAGTAAGGAGGAACAATATCTTTAAGTGTGGAAAATATTTCAGGATTTCCCATTGCGTGTCTTCCAATCATAACTCCGGAGCATCCAATTGATTTTGCATATTCAACGTCTTCTTTGGTTAATATGTCGCCGCTCCAGAAAACTGGTATGTTGACATGATTGATTAATTTTTCGTAGGCAGATTTGTCCACTTCACCAGAATATCCTTGTTCACGTGTTCGAGCATGCAAGGTTAAAAATGCAACCCCACACTCTTCACACATTTTTGCAAACTCGATGTAATTGCTACTTTCTTCAATTCCAAGTCTAAATTTTATGCTGATAGGTTTCTTGCTGTTTTGGACCAAACTTGTTATAACTTTTCTTGTGTTTTCAATGTTTCTCATCATTGCAGAACCGTCATTGTTTTTAACAATTTTTGGAGCAGGACATCCACAATTAAAATCTATAAAATCAAATTGATCAAACAAACTTGTGTGTAAAGCTTTTTCAATTGCGTTAATGTCGTGACCAAAAAGCTGACATACTTTAATTGCATTTGATTCTTCTCTTAGCATTTTTTCAGTTCTGAAACTTTTGTTTTCAAGTGCTTTAACACTTATCATTTCGCTCACAACCATGTCTGCACCAAAATCAGCACAAATTTTTCTAAATGCAAAATCAGTAACTCCAGCCATTGGCGCTAACGCATAAATAAATTTATTAAATAATTTTTTCATAAAATAATTATAATAAAAATATGAAAATATTTCAATAAATTTATTAAAAATATTATTTTTTCATAAAAAAATATAAAAATTAAATAAAATTAAAATAAAAAACAAAAAATAATCACATGAAAAAAAGTAGTGTGTTTTCTGGTGCGCTTGTTTTGTCTGTTGGCAGTATTCTAGCAAAACTATTTAGCGCAATTTATCGTATTGCTCTAACGCGAGTGTTAGGAGGTGAGGGAATTGGATTGTATCAATTGATATTTCCATTCTATTCATTGTGTGTTGTCTTGGCAACTGCTGGACTCCCAATGGCTATTTCAAAAGTGATATCAAAAAACAAAGGGAATGAACTGGGAGTTTTAAAAAAATGTTTTTTATTTACAATTGTTGTTGCATTAAGTTTAATGTTTATTTTGCTAATTTCTTCGAAAGGATTAGCTATGTTGCAGGGGCAAAAACAAATTTCAATTTGTTACATTATTTTGGCTCCAACTATAATCCTTGTTAGTGTTGGAAGTGTTCTACGTGGTTATTTTCAAGGTAAACATAATTTTGTTCCTAGTGCTGTTTCAAATATATTTGAACAATTTGTGAAAATGTGTGTTGGTTTAATTTTAAGTTTGAGTTTGATTGGTGTGAGTTTGTTTGCATCAATTGTTGGAGCGGTAGTTGGAATTGTGGTGAGTGAAATTATCTCATTGGTGATTCTATTGCTATATATTAAAAAAGAGAAATTCGTAAAAACTTCTTCTAAAGATGTTTCAATAAAAAATCTTATTAATGACGTTTTACCAATTACTTTAACAAACATTATTTTGCCAATTTCAACATTTATAGATAGTATTTTGGTTGTTAATTTATTAAATATAAATTTTTCAAATAATATTTCAGTTTTTTTGTATGGATTAGAAAGTGGTGCAGTGTCGAGTTTGGTTAGTTTGCCAACAATTTTTTCATTTGCAATTGCAAGTGTGATTTTACCTAATTTAGCAAGTATGAAAAATCAATTAAATAAAAACCATAAATTTAGCTTAGCAATTAGGGTAGTGTTGATGATTACAATACCTTGTGTGATTTGTTTTGTGTTGATTCCAAATAGATTGATGGAAGTCTTATATCAAAATAGATTGAATGCTTATGGTATTAATGGTTTAAACATTGCAGCACGTTTGTTAAGCATATCTGGATTTGGAGTTGTTTTCTTGGCAATAAATCAAATTTATTCAAGTGCATTGCAAGCAGTTGATGAGCGATTTAAAACAATAAGAAATTTATCAATTGCAATTGTAATTAAGTTGATTGTTGAAATACTTTTCTTACCTGCAAAAAGTTTAAATATCTATATGCTTGCAACTTCAAACACAGTATGTTATTTGACTGTAATGGTGTTAAATCATATGGAAATAAGGCAACATTTGAAACACAAGATAAGATATGATTTTGTTGGTAAACTAGTATTATCTAATTGCGTTATGTTGTTTTCATTAGTTACTATTTTATCTATCAAAAGTACCATTCCTAATACTATACTATCAATTTTTATTGCTGTTATTGTCTACTTACTATGTTTGTGGAAATTTAATATTTTTAATCGACATGATAAAGCAATGTTGAAATATAAGGTTTAAAATTTTTAGTGTTGAACATAATCACAATGGAGGCATGTATGAATAAAAATGAATTCGTAAACGAAATTAATGTAAAATCAGGGTTGAGCAAGAAGGATTGCAAATTGTGTTTGGATGCAATGTTGGAAGTGATAAAAACAGCCTTGCAAAACGGTGAAAGCGTTACATTGTCTAACTTTGGGAAATTCAAAGTGAGTGATGTTAAAACTAAGTCGATGTATAATTTCCAAACAAAGAGAACTGAAATTGTGGAAGCGAGAAAATCTCCAACATTTAAGGCAAGTGATAATCTTAAGCAATGTGTGAAATAATTTAATTTTTCACTAAACTCACAAATTTAGTTTATTTTTAAATATGATAAAAAATTGAGAAATATTTTCTCAATTTTTTGGTTTAAGGAGTTTTTTTCTTCTATTTTTAAAAAAATTTTGAATTAAAACTCGGTTTTCATCTTCAAATGTTTTATCGTGAATGCAATTAACTGAATGGTTTAAAGTGTTGTTGAACATATCAAAACGAGAATGCCCACCATTTTCAATGTCAGCTACCGCAAAGAAAACATTTCTAATCCTTGCATTCAAAATTGCACCTGCGCACATTGGACAGGGTTCAAGTGTTACATATAAATCGCAGTCATCCAATCTCCATGATTTAAGCTTTTTGCATGCTTTTTCGATTGCTAAAATTTCGGCATGATGAGTTGCAATTTGTGTTTTTTCTCTCGTATTGTGAGCTTTTGAAATAATTTTATTATCTTTTACGATGACTGCGCCAATAGGTATTTCTTCCATCGAGCAAGCTTTGTAACCGAGCTGTGTGGCTTTTTGCATAAATTTCATTTTTAACATCCTTTGTTATATTTTGCAAAATTGGTGAAGTAAAGTCAATTTCTTTTGCATATTCTTTTGCAAGATTTAAAGCAATTAGAGGAACGTCCTTGTTTCTTGCATATATTTCTGGCAAAGTTTCAATTCCTAACGGGTGAGGCAGATTTTCATCACCAACCTCAATTGTGTATGCAGGAATTTTCAGTGTGTTAATACACCAATCTTTATACCCGCCAGTGGAATTCTCTGTGAGGATTAACGGATATCCAGTCACTTCGCTTAAAGATTCGCCAATTGTTCGGTCTCTAATTAAATTTTTTTCACTTTGTCCTTCAAAACCATAGAAAATCACATTTCCTTTTGTGTGATATGAGATAGTTAATAAAGGTTTGTTTCTAAGAGTTAAATTGATTAAATTTTGGACCTCTCGTTCGCTGTTAGGGTAAAAACCAATAAAGTTTTCCGTTGCTGGACAAAAAACATTTTGCGAACCTTCTCCCCAGTTTGCATCGAAATTAGTGTTTAAGTCAACTAAATTAATGTTGGCTTTATATTGTGAAAAATCAAGATTTCCATTATTTGCGGAAATTAAATAGTTTTTTGTTATTTCGCAATCAACCACATCAATTCCATCAAGTGAAATTTCTGCACCATCGGGATTTGTTAGAAAAACAAAGTAAATTCCTCCGTCTGTTACAAGCTGATTGTTATGTAAATATCTTGCTTGTTCAACCAAAAGTAGAGATGTTATATATTCGCGTGCATGAATTCCTGCTTGAATTATAATTTGTGTGCCAGAATAATCACCAACATGTGTTGCTAAAATATTTTTTCCTAAAACAGACTTTCCAACATTAAAAATCTCCAAACCCTCTTCTTGAAGTTGGAGAATTTGATTTATTAATTCTTGATATGTCATATTTCTAATCACCCCTTATGTTATAACAAATCTAAATGTTTGTTATCTCTTTATTTGAATATATCGCTAAGGCAGATATATCACTGCATAAAGCGCTAACAAAACATAAATGTTTGTTATCTCTTTATTTGAATATATCGCTAAGGCAGATATATCACTGCATAAAGCGCTAACAAAACATAAATGTTTGTTATCTCTTTATTTGTGATATGAAATATTGTTTAAAATTGTGAATGCGCGATATAATTGTTCTAAGAAAATCACACGCATTAATTGGTGAGGAAAGGTCATTGGAGAAAAAGAAATTTTTTCATTAGCAAGTGACTTGATTGTTTCATGAATGCCATTTGATGCTCCAATAACAAAAGATATTTCGCTGTTGGTTAAGCAAATTTTATTAATTTTTGCGCTGAATTCTTCACTTGAAAACATTTTTGCGTTTATATCTAAACAAAAAATGTGACCTTTTAAATATTTTTTAATTTCATCTGCATCTTTTCTTAATGCGATGAGAATGTCGGATGTTGTGTTTGATTGAGCAACATGTTCTTTTAATTCAACAATTTTAAGATCGGCGAATCTAGAAATTCTTTTTGAATATTCGCCTATTGCTTCTTTTAGATATTTTTCTTTTATGTCGCCAACACAAATTAAATTAATTTTTATCATTAGATGATCCCCCAAATAAAACTTGAAAGTGTGATTAAAATTCCTAAAATCAAACTAGAAATTAAGAAAATATTGTCAGAAAATGAAGACCTTGGTTTTGATTGTTCTTTATCGGCTTGACGCTTTAACAATAAATTAATTTCATTGAATTTTATTTGAGCTTGATCAATCGGCATTTGCTCAACTTGAAGAGCTTTCACAATGGCTTTTATTTCTTTTTGTGCTCGCTCACGCATTAAAACTTTAACCAAGTAATTGAAAAGCAACAATAATAAAATCACTGAAACTGCAGAAGAAACAATAAATATAAACATGTTACTCATGAATATGTTTGTGATAAAATTAACAAATTTTGCAACTGGCCAATTTAAATAGGTTCCATAAACGAAATAATTGCTTAAGAAGTTGTTCATAAAATGAATTATGATGCTTGGAATAATACTATCAGCAACTAGCGAAACATAACCCATTAAAAAGCCTAAAATTGTTGCATAAAAGAATTGGCGGATGTTGAGGTGTGTTAAACCGAATAAAATAGATGAAATAATTAAGCAAAATTTTGTGTTTCTATGTTTTTTTTGTGAATGAAGCATAATGCCTCTGTGTAAAAATTCTTCACAAAAACCAGGTAATATACAAGACAACACAAACTCCTTTAGAAGTGTTTTGTAACTTAATGTTATCGTTCCAGAACCTAAACTTTCATAACCAAAAAGTGAAATAATTCCGTAAAAGGCGTCGGCAACAAAACTATTGATAAAATATAAAACAACTCCGAGAAGAATAGAAATCAAAATCATCTTTCCTGAGATTTTTTTGAGTCCGCAATCAGTAAGGGTTTCTTTAAAATTTTTCTTCATTAGAATTGTATACATAAACATCGGGATTGCAAACATAACAATAATTTGAATGAGGAAAGATGTTAAGATGTCATTTTGTAAAATTCCGGTGTATCCCAAAACAAAAACAATGGCAACAAGAGAGATTGCCATAAAATATATCAAATTAATTTTAAATACGTTTTTGTTTTTCATATTAAACCAAATTTACAATAATCCAAATAATTAACATTATCGCCAAACAAGAAAAGAATATAACTTTGTTAGACTTTTCAATTTTTTGTTTTTCTTGATTGGATGTCTTAAATGTAAAATACAAAATGATTGATAAAAATGCAATCAACAACAAAAATGCAAAAATGATGTAAGACCAATGATTAAACACTAAATTGATTTTGAAATAAGATAAGGTTAATGATAAAAAGTTGTTAGTAAGATGAACAGCAATACAATAGTATATGTTGTTTTCATAAAACATTATTACAGCAAGAAGCATACCTATTAAAATTGGATAAACTGTTTGACTCAATGACATATGGAAAAGAGCGAACATTAAAGAACTGACGATGATTGCAAAATTTTTTCCATATTTTTTCAGTCCTTTAAAAATAACGCCTCTAAATAACAATTCTTCACAAACTGCTGGAGCAACCACGAGTGAAATCAATGAAATAAAATAGTTTTTTGTCGTTAAAGAATATGGTAAAGTGCTAATTTCCGCACCGCATTTAACCAAAAGAGAATCAACGCAAATTATAATTGGATATAAACATAAAAAGGACACAACTGCTATCAATATATAAAATAACAATTTTTTAAATTTCAATTTTTGAATGATTTGATTTTCTTTTTTTCGATTGAAGTAAAAGAAAACACATAACATAGCTGAATACAAACCTAAGGAAGATATCATATATCCCCAAGCTTCGTTTAAAAAAGATGTGAAATTTTCCATTTCAAAGCCACAAACGTTGTAAACTATCATTGTTACGCATGTAAAAACAACAACAGACAACTGGCACAACAAAAATCCTACTAAAAACGATAATGCGCTATCTTTAATTGTTAATTTTGTATTCATAATCTTATTATACTAAAAATAAAAAGAATTAGCAATAGTATATTTAAAATTAAATCTAGTTTTTTGATTTGTAAAACAAATTTGTAAAGAGTTTCATATATATTAACATGAAAATTGTTTATAATAAAAATATTAATAAGGAAATTTTATTGCAGAAAAACATTGTAGTGGAAGATAATGCTAAGATAGAAGAAGGTGTTTTGTTGGGTTGTGGAGTTTGTGTTATGGGTAACTCGATAATCAAAGCTGGCTGCGATATAGGTGATAACACAGTTATTGAAAATTCAATTTTAAATGAAGGTGTTAAAGTTTTGTCAAGTTATGTTTTGGATTCAGAAATAGGAGAAAGAACAACAATAGGTCCATTTGCAAATGTAAAAAATAAATCACATATTGGTGGTGATTGCAGAATTGGCAATTTTGTTGAAATAAAAAATTCTAAAATTGGAAACAAAACTAAAATTGCACATCTAACTTATGTTGGCGATGCTGAAATTGGCGAAGGATGCAACTTGGGTTGTGGTGTGATTTTTTGCAATTATAATGGGAAAATAAAACAACAAATTATTGTTGGTAATGAGGTTTTCATTGGTTCAAATGTTAATCTGATTGCTCCATTAAAAATTGATGATGGGGCATATATCGCGGCAGGAAGTACAATCAACAAAAATGTTGAAAAGAATAATTTTGCAATAGCGCGAAGCTATCAAACAAATAAGGAAAATTTTAATAATCCACACAAAAAATTGTAAATATTGTTAAAAAAGCATAGATTTATATGCTTTTTTACTTTATTTTTGTTTTATTGTCTAAATATTTTTCAAATTTCCACAAGAGAAAAATATCAACAGCAACAACATTTATTAAAACAATCCAATCAAGAAGTGAGAGGGCTGACCAATTGATAAGTCCACTACCAATAAAACAGAACAATCCAATTTCGAAAGCATGATAGATTAAGCTAACCAAAAGAACATACCAATATTTCATTTTTGTCATTCCAGCAACCAAGCAAATTGCTTCATCTGGAATTCCAGGAGCAATGAATAAGATTGGCAACCAAAATTTTGATTTGTGATCAATTCTGTTTTGAGTCTCTTCCAAATTTCGTTTTCCAACCAACTTTGATGCAAATTTTTCACCAAGTTTATCTCCAATGAAAAATAAAATTGTTGTTGAAAGGAAAATAGCAACTACATTTGTTATGAAAGCAACTTTTGCTCCAAACAAGGCGATTCCAAGAATTGCTAATGCTGTGTTCAAAAATGGTACAAAGCAGAAAGCCACAAGAACAATGACCATTATGATGGTGTAAACAATAAATCCAAACTTTCCACTTTTGGAAATTAAATTTTTTAATGTTGCTATGTCTGCAATTCCACATGCTTTTAAAATAAAATATAAAGCAATGGATATCAATGCGAAAGATAATATTACAAGAAAAATTTTAAGCCATTTATTCATATTTCATGGTATGTTATTTTTCTAAATCTTGTTAAAATAAATTTATTTTTTTGCTAGCATTTAAAAATATTTTGTTATTAAATAAAAAAACAAAGCACATTGCTTTGTTTTAGTTTATTTGTTTGTATTTTTTATATATTTTTGCAACAACCTCACTAGGTGTTAAATTGCTACTGTCAATCACATAATCATAATTGTTGGGATTTAAATTATTAACTTGATAAAGTTCTAAATATCTTTCATTTTCAACATTCCATCTTGTTTTTAGGTTGTTTATTGCTTCACTTAAAGTTGTGGATTTCTCGGTGTCACGATTTGCGTTAATTAATCGTTCGCCTGCCGTTTTATCATCAACGTCGATGAAAACCTTGAAAGAATTGGGGATGAAGTTCCACGCAAGTCGAGAATCAATCACAATGTTTTCATTTGCGCGAGTTTGGCCGATTTCATAAATTTTGTCATCAATTAGTTTGTCAATCTGTTTAATTCGCGGATCTTGCTCTTGAAAAGCCAAAATGTTGTCATATCCAAATTGTTTTGCGTAAGCTCTAAACATATCTCCAGTGCAAATATATTCAAAACCATATTTTTTGCAAAACTCTTTCGCTACTGTACCTTTTCCACTGCAAGGTTTTCCTGTTATTGTGATTATCATGTTAGTTGCTCCTTTATAAAATAACTTCATAATCTGATTCTGGTTGTTTGTTTTGCCAATAATCAATTTCTTTTTCCAGCCGTTCTATTTGGTCTTGTTTAGATTTCAGTTTGTTGTTTGTTTTGATTATATTACAAAGTTGAAAAACAATCACAGTAAGTAAAGTGACAACAATTAACAATGCTAATATAATTAAAAATTTAACTTTTCTTGGAGAGTTCATTTAATCCCTTTTTGTGTTGTTTTATAAATCTCTTTTTTAAGAATTCATGTTTCTGTTTACAAACATTATACCACTTTCTTTCCAAAATAACAAGTGTTTTTTTAAAAAGAGTTTTTGCCCAAAGATAAGCGAGCAAAAAGAATATGAGAAGAGTTAAACTGAATTTTCCAAAATTGAAAAAATTTATCAAAAACACAAAAAATATACTTAAAAATGCGTAAAAAATACTTAAAAATAAAGATTTAATATATTTTTTTTGAAAATTTATTGCAAATAAAACTGAAAAAACATTTGAGATAAATCCCAAAATTATTCCGCCTAAAACGAAAATAAGTAAACAATTTAATTGATTTTGAGTTGAAAAAATCATTTAAAAATTTTCCTAAAAAGAGGTTGTTTTTCTTTTGACTCAACAAATTTTAATGAATCAATGTTCCCAGAAATTTCAGCACGAGTTGATGAATTATCCAGTTTTACCAACTCCAGTTCGCTTCCATTAATAACAAGACAACCGTAGACTGTGTCTAGTTGAACGAGGTCTGGTTTTAAACTTAGGATTTTCTTTGTTCCAGAAATTGATAGATTCTTTTTGTTGCTTAAAACAATAAGTTGCTCTTTGTCAGTTTTATTTTCTTTAATAATTTCCATTTTAAATACTTCCTTTTATTAATTTATAATTTAAAAAAATTAAATATGAATATTTACTAAAATTATTTTTTTGTTTGACAAATTGATTGGGCTTTTTATATAATAAATTTAATAATTAATTTTAAAATATTTTAATGCGTTTAGGACAAATTATTATTAGGGGAAAAAGATGAAGAAGTTTTATAGTTTTGCATTGATTATATTGTCGCTGTTCTCGTGCGTTGTTTTTTCTGCATGCGGAAATAAATATAAAAATCTGAAAATGAATATTTTCTCAAATGAAGGTGAAATGTTAACGGTGGCCGAGTTTGTGATTGATTCTTCAAAAGGTTCTACCAAAACGTTTTGTGTTGAATTTTTAGGAATAGATAAAGATGATATAGGTGAAATTGTTGTTTCATCTCTTCCTCAAGAGTTAATAACTGTTACAAATTATTCTTATTCTGGAAACCGTTGTTATGTTGATATTACTCCAAACATGTCGAGTGGTAGTGATGCAAAATTGGTTGTTTCACATTTAAATTCTGGGAAAAAGAAATCAATTAATTTGTCAATTGATAAAAAAGCTGAAAACTTAAATTTAGTTTCAAATTCGTATGCTATTGCACTTCCTCAAACTGAAACAGTAAATCATGTCGTTGATTTTTCACAAATTGTGAATTTGTCGCCAAGTGGAAGTACTGACAAAATTTATTTCAAACTTGCTGATGGGAGCACTTTAGAAAATCATATTAAACCAATCAACTTGACTGATGTTGAAGGATATGAAGATGTGTTGACTGGTTTTGAAGTTTCTGTTGGTAAGGATTTTGAGGTTGACATATATCCTGTAACCTATATGAAGGGGTACATCAGAGGAGAAACAGATCCTTACATCAATAAGAAAATCAAAATTTACTTTAAAAATGCTTTATCAAACGATAACGTTAAAATAAAAGATGATATTTCAAGTTTAAACTTAATTGCAAATGATGAATCATTAAATTTGTTTAAAGTAACCTTGTTGAATCAAAATGACGAATTGTTGATGCAAACAGATTGTGTTAATTTCTACAATCTTAACCATGAAACATCTGAGCAACTTAAAGTTTCAACATTTATAGATTCAAACAAAGATGTAATTATTAAAGCAAACACTCACACAGACGACTATGTGGATGTTAAAATTATTCTAAGTCCTAAAATGCCAGGGAATTTGCCAACTGTTGAAAAAATAATTAAAGTTAAAGGTGAATCAAAGGCTGACACAATTTATGTGGAAAAATTCCAACAAGAGGTTGAAGATTTTAATAATGTAAATATTTTTGATTACTATGATGATGGTGGAAATTCATTGGGAGCACTATTTACATTTAAACCTTCAACAAACAATGGCTCTGAAGTTCACGAAGAGTTGAAATCAATGCAGATTGTAATTGATCCAGCGATTTTATATATAGAGAATTGCACGCCAGTTCCATCTGGTGTTTCTGTTGACAGTACACTTTTCTCGTTAACTTTCAACCATATTAGTTTAATCCCAAATGATCCATTTAAAGAAGCAGATTTGTTAAAATTTACTTATAAAGATGGGAAAATGGTGTCGGAGGAAATTGGTGTTAACAGTCGTGTTTACATAAAATATATAAAACATGCTTCTGGTGATGGAAGATATGAACCATCAAGTTTTGGAATTGATGTTGTAACATTGAATAAGTCTGAAAATGAATTTTGGAAAAATTTGGAACAAACAAAAATTTCTTTAAATTTCAACAGAATGGAAGGCGTTGCGAAAGCAACTTTGCAGGCAGGTGAATATTATTATCAAAACAACTTCATGTATCCAAAAGTGGGTGCTGTTTCTGCTCCTGAATATATATATCTTGACAGACTTAAGGGTTTGAACAACACAACAGCAAACAGAACGTTTGTTAGCATAATAAACGAGTCAGTTGAAAGTCGTGATGGTGGAAAAATTGCAACAACCGACTTCACTGTTACAGTTGAACCTCTTCAAGAAGTTGAGAATCCGTTAAAAATTGCTTTTGGAAGTATTAATAAAGACGACCTTGGAAACATTGGTAACAACGAAAAAGGTGTTGATAAAATAGTTTATAAGTATGATAGCAAGCTCGAAACAGATATTGTGAGTTTGGTGTTCAGAAACAACACAAGTTTGGGAGATTATAAAATAACTTTTTATCAAGAAAACATTGAAAAAGTTAGTTTGATATGTAGAGTATATGAAAATTTAAATGGAATTAATGAAAGTTATATTGAAATTGAAACAAACGCAAAAGCATTTAAAAATGTTAATTACATTGAACAATATCAGTCACAATATATCGTTGCAAGTGGTCAAAGTTTGAATCTTTCAATCAATTTGCCACAAGCTGTTTTAAATTCAAACATTGTTGTTGGCTATGATTTAACTCAATATGAAATTAAAGACTCTTTGATTGAAACTATAGACGAAGACCCTGTTGAGCCAGGAATTGATGAAGAACCAATCAATGTGAAAGATTATTTTGATGTTAAACATGACCATGATATGTTAAGCACAGCAGTTTTAGATTTCAAAAAAGGAACTTACATTAAAGATAAACCGCAATACGTTTGTTTAACTATTGTTGTGGGAACTAAAATTTATTCAGATATAACTCAAGAATCTTCAGAGATAGATTACAGCAACATAATAACTTTAACATTCTTTATTTATGAAGAGATTGAAAATAAGGATGCTTCAATTAATCACACAAGCATGACAAGATATATGACAGACTGTGTTGGTGTTTATTATGAAGATTTAACTAAAGCCGACTTGAAAATCACAATGGCAGATGAATTGTGGAATTATGTTACTTTAATTGATTCGAAGCAAATTAAATGGAGCCAAAATTGGAGTGAGGCACCTATTGGAAAGGTAGAAAATAATGATGAACATTCATGCGCGATAACCTTTAATTATTCTGGAGTTGATTCAAAATACGAAGTTGAAATTAGTGCATTTATTCAACAATTTGATAATTTGTTTGAGTATAAATGTGTGTTCTTGGTGGAAAAACCAATTTTAACTCAAAAACTTTTGATCAAAAGTGATGTATATGAATCAGATGGTGAATTATACATTGATTTGAAAAAAGGTGACACTTATCAAGTTGAAGCAACAAATTATTCAAAATTGGGTGATGTCACTTTTGATGATATCATAATTCAAGTTGCAGCCGAAGATGGACAAGCTTTAAAGGCTTATGATTATTTCGAAATTGACCGAACAAACTCAAAAATAAAAGTAAAAGATGTGAATAGTGCTTATAATTTCACTTTGATTGTGTTTACAAAAGATGTTTTAAGTGAAAGAATTGAATCAACCATGTCTGGGTATGAAAATCCTTCCAGTTTCATTAAAAAGTTCGATTACGACAATAATAATTATTCAAATGCTTTTGTTAAAATTGCAATAAATTTATTTGATGGAAGTGTTTCTAGACCTATTCCAATTCATACATATGAGGATTTTTTGAATATTAATAAAGCTACTGAATTGCATTATGTTTTAAAGAACAACATTAATTTAAGCAATGGTTTTACACCAATTGAAAATTTCACAGGATCACTTAAATCTTTTGGAAATGAAACATTCACAATTGATGGAATAACCCTTGATGGAACCAATGTTAACTTATTTAAAGATTTCAAAGGGGAAATTGATAATATTAAATTTGGTGTTCAATATGCTTATGACATGAAGTCTAGTGCAAATGAAGTTTACTTAGGTTTATTTAACAAAAATGCTGGAACACTTGAAAATGTTAAAGTTCAAATGTCTGGTTCTGCACAGTTGAAAGGCTCTGCAACCTATATCTTTGGAGGATTAGTTGGAGATAACCATAATATAATTACATATTCAAGTGGATATGGAGTGGCAGGTAAGATAAGCATAACTGGAGAACAATCTACAACAGTATATTTTGGAGGATTGGTTGGTAGAAACATTAATTTAATTAAAGGTTATGAAACTTCAAACAATCAAGGTGGAACAAATTCAATTACTATCGGTACAAACGGTGGGGTATCTCATGCAATTTCAATGATTGAAGCAACAGAAACCACTCTTTATGGCGAAAGTTCAATTGGTGGAGTTGTTGGCTTAAACACATATGATGGTTCTAGCGTTGGAACCATAAAAAACATGTTTGTTAAAGCAAACATTGATGCCAATGCTTCAAATGTTGGTGGTGTGATTGGAACAAACAAGCAACAAGGAACTGTGAGTGTGGAAATTTCAAGCAATATTCCAGTTAATTTTGATTCTGTTTTAACATCTCAAAACACTAAGGCAATCTACAATGTAAAATCTGCTTCAACAATCAATGCAAACAACAATGTTGGTGGAATTGTTGGAAATGATGAAAATGGTGTTTATGTTGAATGTGATTATCAAATTTTAAATACCACAAAGAATTCTATATGTGCGAATTCAAATGTCGGCGGAATTGCTGGATTCTCAAAATATGGTAAATTTGCTTATTGTTCAGTGATGAACTATAATTTGGATTATGAAGAATTAAATGTTGAAGACAAAACAGATTTAGTTATATCCATTAATTCTAATGCGGATATTTCGGGTGCTGACTATGTTGGTGGAATTGTTGGAAAAGCAGAAAGTTCAACTGACCCGATGTCATCTACTGAAAAAAGATATGATAGAGTTATTGTGCTTTATTCAAGTGTTAATGCATACCTTAAAGCAACAAAAACTGATAACAACATTGGTGGAATTTTAACACAAGATGGAACAAAAACAGCAGACGATGGTCCGAACTTGCTTTTATATGGTGTTTACTTTATTGGTAAACTTGATGGAAATGTTGTTTATTATAATAAAACAACAACAAATAACGGTGTACCAACAACTCATTACTTTGCTTTAGATAATGGATATGCATTGTTTGATCAATCATATTCAATTAACATTGAAGAAAATGTTATTCGTTGTGGTTCAATGTCTGGAAATCAATTAATGACTAATTGGTTTGAGAATTTAAGCGATGATGATTATTCTCAACTTGCACTCTATTGGGGATGGTTAAAAAATGTTAATGGAGGTCACATTTTTATAACCACAACTCAAGAGGCAAACTCAGATTCACTTCCAATTTTTGATTTAGCTCCAGAAAGCATCACAGCAACTGTTGTGAAACCAAAAGCAACAGGACTTGAAAAGGTTTTAATGCTGGATTATTATGATTTCTCATTGAACAGCATTTCAAATGAAGATTTGGAAAAATTAAATGAAAGTTATAATCGTAATCAATATATAATCGATCATATTGCTGGCAATGGAAATAGAACAGCTGGGTTGCTCAACATAACTGCAAAACCTGAAAAAATTGGAAATGTTGTTGTGAGTGTTAGATCAACAGACCCATCTGTAATTGATATTAATTTTGATGGAAGAATAATTATCAACGGCGTTGGTGAATGTGAATTAATTTTCAGTTCAATTTTGAATACAGAAGCAGAAGCAAGAATCAAGGTTGTTGTTGATTATCCGATTGGAGATCAATTCAATATAACAAAATATCCTAATGATGAAGGAAGAATTGTTTCAGGAACAGAGAAAATTGCCCAAGGCACAACAAAACAATACTATGTTTTAACAAGTGGTTCTAAAACAATAAACCAAAAATCAAATGAAAAAACTTATTCTTATATAACAAAAACAAATGTTTGGTTAGATATTGCAATTGAATGTAATGACGTTATAATTGAGGATTATGTTCAAATTAGTGGAAAAACAGCAACTTCAGTTGATTCAAAATTATCCATTAAATTGGATGACAAAACTCCATTCACAATTTCAGTTTTGAAAATGTTGGAAGATGATCAATTTACGTTTACAATCAAACCATTTGTTGTGGTTGATGATATAGAAGTTTATCTTGAAACAGTAGACAATCAGGAAGCTAGCACAACTTTCAACTTGTCAACTTTAAAGGGTGTTACAGGGGTATCGTTTAGTTATGATGATGCGATTGTTTATCCAAACGACACTGTTTACTTAACTATGCAACTTCAAACTGATGATCCACTTTGTCCTGACACAACAACTTCTTCTGCTAATGGAGATGTGCAAATTAGAATTGACGTCTTGAAAAACGTGATAAGTAACTTGTTAAATTTAGACCCTGACACTCAAAATTTATATAATTTGTCTTTAATGCTCAACAATAATCCAAATGTGAAATGTGCTATAAATGTTGACCGTTCGAGTTATAACAAAAACACTCAAATTCAAACAATAGTTTTGAGAATTGAATTTGAAGATATGAATCTTGAAGAACCTGAAAATATGAAAATTACATTGTCAACATTAGAAGATGATGCTTATGCTCAAGTTAATTTCAAAATAATTCCTCAAAGAATTAATAAAATTGAAGTTAAAAACTATTATTATCGCTTAGATGATAACCAAGAAAAAGTTTTAGAATTATATGATGTATTAAAACCGAATGATTTCGGTTTGATGATCATTGACCTTGTTCCAAACAATGCATATTATGATTATCTTGAAATTAGCGATATAACCGGAAATGAAGAAATTGTTTTCATTCAAATTGATGGTGATGGAAAAGCTTATAACCTTCAAGATGTTTCAAGTGATGGAAAAGGAATTAAATTATATAACTACAATTCATCAAGACTTTATGTTAGAACTCAAATAAGCAACACATATTCTTCAAAACTTCACACAATTGAAATTCGTGCTTATGCTTCAGACAGAACACAGTTGGGGGATTCTTACAGGAAACAAATTGATGTTAGAATGCTTCCTCAAATTGACATTAAATATCTTAAACCGGATGGTAGTGTTGGTGCAAGCCTAAATTCAACAGATAATGAAACCAGCAAAGATGGATTATACCTTGCAACTGGTGTGGATGCAATTTTCACAATCACAACTCAAAATGCGGATGAAATTATTGTCAGCAAAGATGGCTCAAGTGCTGGTGATTATGAAATTGAAAAGATTACAGAAACACAGTATAGATTAAAAGCAACAAATAAAGTTGACATTGGAAACAAAATAACACTTAAAGTGAAAGCAATTTCTGAAATCAATGCTAACGACACTGATGAAACTGAATGTTCAATCACTTTCACAATTGTTGATTTTGTGATTCATGGTGTGAGCGTTAACAGTAGCATTAACAACTTAACAACAAAAGAAATCTATGGATATTACAATAGAGACGTTAAATTAAATTTCTATTTTAGCAAAACAGACGTAAGTTACTACGATTCCTCATCAACAGGTGAGAAGTTCTGGGACACTGAATACAATTATGGTGATGCATATGATGAAACAGATGATAATTTAGTTAAAATCTATTCAATTTTGCAAGCTTTGAATGGATATGATTCGGCTGGCAACCTTCAAGAAACAAACGACTACTTAATATTAAATAAAAATAAGAAAGAAACAAGTGGACAGTATGATGAAGACGAAATACTTAATCAAGGACAAGTTAGTGGGCAAAAAGTTCAACTTTATCAAAACGTGTTAACCGTTCAAGAAGGATATGATAAAGAAACAGTTGAAAAAGATGGTAAAGAAGTAGAAGTTGATTCTCCTAAATATTTAGCAGTTGCGTTTAAATTAAATTATGATAAAGAAGCACCTACACCGTCTTGGGAATTGGCAACATTAAATTCTAGCATTGATAGAGGTGTTGTTGACTACAGCTATATTGTTGATGTTAACTTTAAACTTAATTTTATGAATGTAACGCAATGGGATAATCCTGAGGTTGTCAACAATGTTGAAGATTTCTATAACATGGAATCAGGAAAGCAATATATTTTGAACACCGATTTAACGCTTGAAAATCACACTCCAATTGATGCGGATTTAGTTTACTTTGATGGAAATGGTCACACAATCACAATTCATAGTTTCTCAACGTTTGAAGGAACTCAAATGAATGCGGGATTGTTTGCACAAGTTTACCCTAACATGATTGTTAAAAATGTTAATGTGAAATATGTTAGCATGAATGTGAATGGTAACTACACCTTCGGTCTTGTTAAAGGTAAATCAAATGGTTCATATGAAGTTGAATATGCTGATTTATCTCAAGGTTCAGCAGCTTTAACAAATGCAAACTTTGGTGGTGTTTGTGCAGTTAACAAGGGTATTATAACTAATTGTTATGTCTCAGGATTGATTGCTGTTACAGCTTCTGCTCTTGGAACAAGTGAAGCAATGAATCTCGGTGGTTTGGTGGCGGAAAATTCATCAACAGGTTACATAACAAACTCTCACAGCGAATTGAATATGTTTGCATTGGCAAATATTGGTGGATTTGTTAATTCAAATAATGGAAAAATTGCTTCGTGTGGAGTGGAAGAAAACGCAACAATTTATGGTTATCAACCGAACTTGGAAAACACAATCACAGCTCAATTTGCAGGATTTGTTGTTCAAAATGCTGGCGAAATTTCAATGAGTTATGTAAACTTAAATGCATCAAGAATTGAAATTGGTTATGCAAAAAAGAACATGGTAAACAATGAAATTGAGAACGATTATTTACGCTTAGAAATAAATGGTGGTAAGATGTCTGTGAAAGACAGCTCTGCAGGATTTGTTTATTCAAATTCAGGAAATATCTATGATGCGTATGTTCAAATGACGGAAATTGGTGTTAACAATAACTATTTTGCAGGATTTGTTTATTCAAATTCAGGAAATATCAACAGGGCATATACTTATCTCAATGAAGGTAAAATTGACATTTCTAACACATTTATGTTTGCACCTTCAAAAACATCTGGAATTGAAAATAGTGTTGAATTTATGTCTTCAACATCTTCAAGTTATAATAATGGAATTGATGGATTGGAAACAAAACCAATAGCAATTAGGTATTCACGATCTTTCTTTGAGACTTTAGGTTTTGCTTTTGGTGATAATGAGAGTGCTGTTTGGCAAACTTCGGCAGGTAATGCGCCAAAACTTGTTTCAGCAAAACGCCTGGAGTTTAAAGCGCTTACAATTAATTATGTTCCAGACAATGATGTTTCAGATGGTGTTGACAATTCTCGTTATGTACCTGATTATGGAACATATGGCACAAAAGAAAATCCATTCATAATCCATGATTTAACAACTTGGAATCGTTATTTTGATTATGACTTAAACAAGGGTATCATGACAGGATATTATCGAATTGTTAAAGATATTGACTTTGCTTCAGTTGGTAAAAACCCATCAACAAGTGAATTGATTTTCCAAGGAAATATTCAAGGGAATAATATGCAACTCATGAATATGATGCTCTATTCAAATGAAGGTTTAGATTCATTGGGATTATTCAAAAAATTGCAAGGTGTGAGCGATAGTTCAATCCAAAATGCTGTTAGAAATTTACAAATTTCAGCAACATCAGTTTGGGCAAGTTCAACTAAATCGGTTGGAATACTTGCTGGCATCATTGAAAACTTTAACATCTATAATTTAACTATTGATTCTGAAGGCGTTATCATGGTTGGTAAAAATGCTGTTGGTGGTGTTGCGGGTGTTGTTAGAGGTGAATTTGATATGGATCAAATTTCATCAAACATCGGAGCAAACAGCACACGAGCTTCAACTTTGAATAGTTATTCAATTTATATGTCAGAAAACAACAGCAAAAATGCTTCAGAAAATTTAAGCAATGTTTATTATGCTGGGGCTGTTGCGGGAATTTTAGACGGTTATTCAACAAGAAAGATTTATAACATTAATGATGAAAGAAATTTGCAATCTGATTACTACAAAGTTAGAAACGTTAATGTGAGTGGGGCAGTAACAGTCGCTGGAGATACAATTGGTGGAGCTTTTGGTTTTGTTGGAGAAAGTGTTCTGGTGGATTCAGTTAATGTTAACATCACTGGTTCATTGTTCGGTTCACAATATTCAGCAGGAATTGTTGGAGAAAATAGAGGTGTTTTGAAAAATGCGAAAGTTGTTTTGCAAAACGGAATTTTCACCAATGCAAAAAATGTTCATGCTGGTGCAGTTGGATTGAATATAGGTGGACTTGTAAGCGATGTCAGCGCTCAAGCATTTATTGAAAAGAACAATTATGGATATGTTGTTGCTGGAATTGTTGGAAGGAATATTAACGGAGTTGTAACAAAAGTCTATTTCGATGGAGAGTTGTATGGTTATATCACTGGTGGAATTATTGGAACAGACTATGATTATAAAATTTACGAAAGTTTGACATCTGGTAGAAATTCCCTTAATGTTGAATGCAGAGATAATTTTAAAAACATTGTTCCTGAAAACACAGTTATGTATTCCGATGATTATAAACATTTACAAGAAGTTTCTATAGGTGGAGAAAC
The DNA here is from genome assembly GCA_964614965.1 of uncultured Lachnospiraceae bacterium. Lineage (GTDB taxonomy): Bacteria > Bacillota > Clostridia > Christensenellales > UBA1242 > Onthoplasma. The sequence continues at coordinate 21,607 of CAZTNT010000001.1, forward strand.
ATTGAATTGGATGATTAACAATTCAAATAGATTCTATGGCTATCAAAAACTTTCTTCAGGAGCAGAAGCAAATTTAACCAACTACACAGTTGAAAGCAAAGTCTTAGGACTTGTTGTTGGATTGAGTTATGATAATTCAGTTGCTCCAATTGGAGGAATTTATAAAGATATAAAAGAAACAAAAATTATCTTTAATGGTCCAATAGATTCAACCGATGATAAAATGGATATAACAAGCGTAACTGTAAATGATAATAATGATGACATGATTACTACATATAACTTTAATGTATATGGAAATATCGAACTAGAACTTAAAGAAGGAACAACATTCAATTTTGTTTCTCAAACGGGCGATATAAGTTATGTAATGTATTTATTGGGTTCTACAGTTGCATCATTTGATTCTTGGTCTACTTATGATGGCGAATATTTGATTTTTGGAACTTATACTCAAGAATCAATTCAAACTGAGCCTGAAAATTAATAAACACTTGACAAATTTCATATTTAAATTAAAATATTAGTATGAAAATTGATTACAACAAAATAATGCAAGAAGAAATAAGTAGTTTTGGTGAAAAGCCAAAACTACTTTTGCATTGTTGTTGTGCACCTTGTTCAAGTGCTGTGATTGAGAGAATTAAAGAGTTTTTTGATATTACCTTTTACTATTACAATCCAAACATATTCCCGCAAGAAGAATATGTTTTGCGTCAAAGTGAATTTAAAAAATTGGGTGTTAAAGTGGTGGCGGAACAATATAACCATGAAGAATTCTTAAGGGTTATAAAAGGTAAAGAAAACGAAAAAGAAGGTGGAATTCGTTGTCAAATTTGCATCGCTGAAAGATTGGATAAAACTTTTCAGTATGCTATTGAAAATGGTTATGATGTTGTCACAACAACTCTTTCGATTAGTCCACATAAAGATTGTGAATTTATAAATCAACTTGGTGAAAGACTGCAAGATAAGTATGGAGTTAAATATCTTCATGCAGATTTCAAGAAGCAAAATGGCTATTTAAGAAGCATTCAAATCTGCAAAGAACTTGGAATTTATCGTCAAGATTATTGTGGCTGTGAATTTTCAATTGAAAAGAAAAATTAGTTTTAGCATATATAAACATATGTTAAACAAAAAGATTATATATAGAAATAATTTAATAAATAATATAAAGCAAGTCAAAAAAGAAAATCCAAATTCAAAAATTTGTGCAATGGTAAAGTCAAATGCTTATGGTGTGGGCGATAAGATTGTTGTTCAAACGCTTGAATCTTTTGTGGATTTTTGGGGAGTGGCTTGCTTTTTTGAGGCAAAGCGAATTTCAAGTTTAACTAAAAGACCTATTTTAATTGTTGGAGCATGTGGGAAAGATGAAGTTGATGAAAGATTTTCATATTCATGCTTTGATTTGGAACAACTTGAATTTTTGATTTCATTAAACAAAAAAATAAATATTCATTTAAAGATTAACACTGGTATGAATAGATTTGGATTTAAAAACTTAAAAGATTTAAAGAAAGCATTAAAAATGATTTTAAATAGCAGGTTGAATCTTGAAGGAATTTTCACACATTTTGCCACAAACGATGAATTTACACAACATCAAATGAATGAGTTTAAAAAATTTGTTCAGCTAACGCACACATTTGGGTTAAATCCAATTGTGCATGCAGATAATAGTTTTGTTAACGAACAACAAAATCATCAATTAGATATGGTTAGAATTGGTTTTAGTTTATATAACAGATGTGATGGTTGGTTTTTGCCAGCAATAGAAATAAAAAGCACAGTTGTTCAAATTCAAGATGTTAAAAAGAACGAATTGATAGGTTATAATTATAGGTGCGTGGCAAAAAGCAATATGAAAGTTGCGATAATGCCTTTAGGTTATGCTGATGGATTTGATATGAAATTTTTGGGAATAGAAATTAATATCAATGGAATTAAATGTAAAGTTTTAAACATATGTATGGATTGTTTTATGCTTGATGTAACAAAAACTAACTTTAAAAAAGGGGATGAAATCTATTTGTTAAATAAATTTAATCCCCTGAAAGCTTATGCTGATTATGCAGAGACCTCAGTTTATGAAGTTATGACTAAATTTTCTCATATGAGAGCAGAGAAAATTTTAATTTAATTTTTGTCTCCTCGCATTGCAAATATGAACAACAGAACTCTAACTAATGATAAAACCGATGTGATTAATGCGGCAACATATGTCCATGCTGCTGCATTTAAAACCTTCTTTGCAGATTTTGCTTCTTCCTCGGTTAATTCGTGTGTGCTAACTAACATTTTGTAAGCACGATTACTTGCATTTAGTTCAACTGGAAGTGTGACTAAACAGAAAATCGTGTTTAAAGCATAAATTCCAAGACCAATATAAATTAAAGTTGTTGCCCAAGTTGCCATGTAAGCCACTTCAAAAATTAATCCCAAAACAATCAATGGCCACATAAAATAACTTGAAATATTTAAAATTGGTACCAAAGCTTTTCTGATTTTAATTGGAGTATAGCCTTGTTTATGTTGAAAAACGTGACCAACTTCATGCGCTGCAACACCGATGGCTGAAATGGAATTTTCATTTGCAACATTTTGCGAAAGAGAAACAGTGTTTGTTTTTGGATTGAAATTATCTGTTAGTTCACCGCGGATTTCTTTAATCTGTGTGTCGTAACAACCACCTCCATTTAACATTGTTCTTGCAACATCTTTTGCTGTTCTTCCTCTTGAAGAAGAAACGGAAGAGAATTCATCAAAAGTGGTTTTAACTTTTATTTGAGCGAAAACACCTAACATAATTCCAGGAATCATAACGAAACCTAAAATGTAATAAACAAGATATGCGTACATAATCTCTCCTTTAAATTATGATATAATTATTTTATATTTTTGTCAATAAAATATGTTTCAAAGTGATTTTTTATTATTTTTAATTAATTTATAAATAATTTTTTTTAAAAAATTAAATAAAATTCGCGAATTATTAATTTTGTACATATATTTGTAATTCTACATTATAATAAAAAAATTTTAAAAAAATTAAAAAAATATTAAAAAATTATTAGTAATTAATATTTCTTTGTGTTATAATAACAATGTAGATTAATGTCAAATGAAACAAATTATTGGTGAAAATTTGTGGCTTTGGCAACAAAATCATTTTGTGATATTAAGGGGTATTTTTATGGTCAACGTTTTTAAATATGTGGACAAGTTCTTCACATCATTGACAAATTATCTAACGTACAACTATATTTTTATTATCTTTATTGGATTATTTTTGTTCACTGCTTTATGTGTGATTTTTTTCACATCTCGTTCTTATGAAGCAAGATTAATAAAAGCAATTGATAAATTTAATGTTTATTTTATTGATAATCCGCATATTAACGAGGAAAATTTGGTTGCGTTTAACGCAAAAATGAAGTCAAGAAAAGTTCCAAAGCAATTGAGAAAGAGTTGGCAACAATTCGTGCTTTATCGTGAAGGAAAAGCAAGTTCTTATATGTCTTTTGAAAATTGCGTTGCAAATCCAATCAAAAACAGCACTTACACTCGTGATTTGAAAACAATGAATTCTTTTGCTTGGATTTTCAGCATATCTTCAATGATTTTAAATGCATATTATTGCTATGAAGTAGGCGATTTGGCTTCAATCTTGCAAAGCATTTTGCTCACTCCAGTTCTTATCCTATTATTGAATTACATAGTTCAAATTTTCTTAAATTTAAGACACAGCGCAATTGTTAGTGATTTATTCCAAAATTATCAATATTTTGAAGTTAACATTGACAAAGCAACTGAAACATTACCTGATTATGTTGATTATGAAGTTTTGTTTGACAAAAATGAAATTAAAAAAGGTATTCCAATTCTTTATGCGTATCTTCAAAAACGTGCAGAAGAGGAACAACGAGAATTGGAAAGAGCTCGACTTAGAAACGTTGAACACGAAAAATTCAATTTTGATGATCAAGGGGTGGCTGCCTCTTTGGTTCTTGAAAGAGCGATGCAAGAAGCTGAAAACTATATTGCAGAACGTAAAAAATATAACCAAAACATTGGTCAAATTAACTCAGATATCACTCAAGAAGATATGAATTATCGTGAAATCACGAAAGAATATAACCGTCAAATGCAAGTCAGCAAGGAAACATTTGAAAACTTCAAATCTCAATTGCAAGATGTTTCTTCTTCAATTGAAGCAAACTATTTAAAGAAGCAACAACAACAAGAATTGGATCGTCAACGTAATTTGGAACGTGACTTTGACACTGCAACTGAAAGACATAAAAAAGTTATCGATGATTATCATGCAGAGCTTGATACTGTTGACAAATTTATTGCAACAAGTAGAAAAAATCTTGAAGATGCAATGAAGAGTGAGTTTAGTTCTTACAGTAGCAAAGTCTATGATGAAGCAAAGAAACTCGTTGAAGAAAGAGAAAAAGAAAAGATTGCTCAATTGAAGCAAGAAATTGAAAATTTGGAAGAAGCTATTGTTGCAAAAAATCAAGAACTCGACAATGTTTATCAACAAAATCAAATTATGAGTGATAAACTTGAAGAGATTGGAATTGCTGTTAATGAACAACCGGGATATTCATCTTCATTTAAGCCAACAGAAACTGAACAACCTAAACAAGAACAACCAACATTTGAACCTTTAAAAGCAGAACCTGTTGTAAATGAAGAACCAGAAGATGAAGAACCTCCAGTTGCTGAAATCAAACCAGAGTTCGTTGAACCTGTGGAAGAAACTCAAGCAGAAATAGAAGAAACTCCAGAAGAAACGGAAGAGGTTCAAGAAGAATTGGCGGAGCAAGAAACTGTTCAACCTGAAAACATTGAAAAAACTGAATATCTTTCTATAGAAGAAATGATAGAACAATTAAAAGAAGAACAAGCAAATGAAGAAGCAACAGAAGAATTAAAAGAAGAAGATCAATTTTTTGATTTCGATGAGGAACTTCCATATGAACAATTAAATGCTGAAGATTTAAAACAAATCTCCACCGAATCAATTGATGATAGCATTGAAACAAAGCCAGTGTCAAAAAGGGGTAGACCAAGAAAGGTCGTTGATATGGCTCAAACTCAAGGGGAAAAGAAAAAGAGAGGTCGTCCAAGAAAAGAAAAGGTTGATGTTCAAGAACAACCAAAACGTAAAGTTGGTAGACCTAAAAAATCAGAAAGCGTTGTTGAAACACAAGGATTATCAACTGAACCAAAACATGGAAGGGGAAGACCTAAAAAGCAAGTTGCTCAAGTCGAGGAAAAGGTTAAACTTGGTGTTGGTAGACCCAAAAAGGTTTCAACAGAAGAAGTGAAAACAGCTCCAGTAAAAAAAGGTCGTGGTCGTCCAAGAAAAGTTGTTGTAGAACAACCTGAGGTATCTCAAGTTAAGAGGGGTCGTGGTCGTCCAAGAAAAACTGAGCAAGAACAGGTTTCTAGCATTGCAAACGAAAAGGTTGAGAATTTGTCAGACATCAAGGAAATTGATGAATATTTAAAAGAAATTGACAATCAAATTGCAGCTGAAAATGCAAAACTTGAAGAAACTCAAAGAGAACTTGCAAAAAAAGCTAAATTAAGAGCAAAAAAATAAGGCATCATGCCTTATTTTTTTGTTTCTAACAACAAAACACATTTTCGCTAGACAATAGTTTTTTACTTATTTAAAGCTTTTAACAATTCATTGACATCAACTTCATGAACAGCGCATGCTTCTTCCAAACTTTCCATTTGTGAACATGGGCAATATAAACAATGAAAACCAAAACTTGTTAAAATTTCTTCAGCTTTTGGATGGTTTTCCAAAACGAAACTAATGATATCTGTTTTTTTGAATTTCATATTTCATCTCCTTAATCAAGGTTAGTATAACACGAATTAAAATAAATTACAACTTAATTCATAAATTAAATCAATTAACCCAAACTAACATTAACGAATTTTAAAAATATATCTTGACTATCAAGTTATAAAGTTATATAATAAAAATATATGTTTAGAACAATCTCAAACAAACTTTTGATGGTGTTATATTTTGTTGTTGGTGCACTGATTTTGGAAGCACTAACTTTTTCCATCTTAGATTTGGGATTTATGCCGGAATATTTTTGGTATAATTTCTTTTTAATCTTAGTTGTTGCAATCACTGTGTTTATAATTCCAAATTTCACAGCTCAATATGTGATTTACACAATAATTTTGATTTTGCAAGCTGTTTTAGCATACATAAATTATTCACTTAGTCGTGTTTATGGAGATTTAATTTCAATCGAAATGGTAAGATTAATCGGTGAAGCAGGTGCTGCCATGACGTCAAGTTTTGTGTATATGGCTGTTTTGTTGGAACTTGTTCTTGTTTGTATTTTTATTGCGCTAATGGGTGGGCTGTTGTTAAAATATTGTAAAAAAGATAAGAATAACATCAAACAACATTTTTCTATTTTTAGCATTATTATAATAATTAGTGTTCAATTGTTTGCTGTTGGATTTTCAATTCAAACACGTGAGCGAGTTAATGCAATGTCAAGTTTAACAGATGTGGAATATGCATTAACAGATGAATTTTTGATGAACACTTCAATTCTTAAAACAAGCAGTTACACAAAGTTTGGAACATATGGCTATTTCACCAACATGATTGTTAATTCAATTAGAAATGATGGTCAGACTATTGAAAAAGCAACGATAGATTATTTTAATTCTGGTGAAATTTATGGAACAGAAAATAATAAAAGTGACGTTTTTGGAGTGGATAGTGGCAATAATGTCATAGTTGTTATGATGGAATCTCTTGAATGGTTTGGTTTTGGAGACGGAATGTATGACTCGCAATTTAACAATCTTTCTCCAGAATTTATTCCAAATCTTTATTCAATCATGTTTGGAGATGATTATGAAACCGACACAAGCAATGATAATTTGAACAATGATTCTATTCTTGCAAAAAATTTCTTTGCAAAATCAAAAACAAACATGAGTGAAGGTCAAGGAATTATAGGTAACTATCCTATTGCTCAGCCATTGACAGATGTTGTTAGAAACGACACTGCAACAAAACATGCATTAGGTTATTCAATGCCACATGTGTTAAAAAATTTAGGATATAACACAAGTTATGTTCATTCTCATGACATTTCGTTCTATAGTAGAGGAAAAACACATTCTTATCTCGGCTTTGACACTGTTATTGGCAAAGATGGTGTTAAAGATGAGAATGGAAATTATATTTACACTGGCAATAACTTAGATTTTGACAATTGGGCAGCAGAAGGAGAATTTGTTGAAAATGCAATTGATCACATTGTTCCCACTGATCGAACAAAACCATTCTATACGTTCTATTTAAATGTTTCATCACACGGTGCATACACAGCCAAAGATAATACCCACGATGGCGATGCAAACAAGTATTATTACTATGTTAAATATGGCGAAGATGATTGTGAAATAAACGGATCTGGAAATTGGCAATTGTCAAAACCAGAAAGCGAAGCAACAAAAACAGAATGGTATCAAAATGTTCTTGAAAATCACTCTAAAATTGCTGAAGATTTGGTTTATTATCAATGTGGTGTTAAGGGTCTTGATGATGCATTGGGAGTTATCATCAACAAACTGAAAGAATATGATATATATGAAGAAACCACAATGTTGTTATATTCAGATCATTACGCATACTATGATAGTTTATCGCATATATACAAAGGTTTGAGCACAACAAATAATAACAATAAAGAATTGAACACAATTCCAATGATAATTTCAAGTCCAGGAGTTAAACAATATAATTCAACATCAGAAGCTAAGTACTTAATAAACACGCGTTTCACATCTGCTTATGATGTTGTTCCAACCCTCTTTGATTTGCTGGGAGTGAAATTTAATGAAAATCTTTATGTTGGTCAATCTATTTTCAGCCCATCTGACGTGGTTTACACTGAAAATGATGTAACAAAAGATATGATTGTTTACTATTCAAACACAGGTGGTTTGTTTGGGGATGGAATTTACACCTTTGATTTAAAAACCATAGTTACAGAGCACAATTACAGCGAAGAGACGGTTGAACTTTTCAAAGGACAATGCACAAATTTACTCACCAAAATCAATTTTATAACATTCCTAAATCGTTATAATTTGTATCATAAATTAACAAATGTTTAAAATTTTCATTAATTTCACAAAAAAATTTTAAAAACAGTTGACAACGAGTTTTCTTTGAGTTATAATAAACTCGTTTTCAATGCCTCGATAGCTCAATGGTGGAGCAACCGGCTGTTAACCGGTAGGCTACAGGTTCGAGCCCTGTTCGGGGCGCCAGAAAATCACTCAGGAGAAATCCTGAGTTTTTTAATGATTAATTAAGAGTGAATAATGAAGAATTGTGGAAAGTTTGAAGTGATTTTCTAATTCTTCATTTTTCATTCTTCATTAAATTTGACAAAATCAAACAAATGTGTTAAAATAAAAATACTATGAAAGAAAATTTATTAATTTCAAAATCTAAAGATTTTGCATTAAAAATTATTGCACTATGCAAAAATATTAAAAATCAAGGAAGTTTAACAAATCAACTACTTCGTTCAGCAACTAGCATAGGTGCAAACATTCACGAAGCAAATTATGCTCAAAGCAAAGCAGATTTTGTAAGTAAATTGCAAATTGCTTTAAAAGAGTGTTATGAAAGTGAATATTGGATTGATTTGCTAATTTCAGCAAATATAATAGGAGAAGAAAATAAAAATTTATTAGATGATTGTATTGAAATAAAAAAGATTTTAATCAAATCTTGCAAAACTGCAAAAGGTGAATAATTGCTTCAGTTCGTCAAATCGTATCTCATCCATAAAGGTGAGATATTTTTTATTTCCTACAATAATTCATAAATATTTTAAACTAAATAGACTTATAGTCTATTTTTTTTATACAACTATTGATTTTTTATTTTGTGTATGGTATAATTAAATTAAGAGGTAAAAAAATGGCAAATAAAGAAGTCACTATTTATAAAGATAGATACCAAACATTAGAATACGCTAAATTAACTCGAACTCAAAAAGAAAAATTAAAACTCGACGAAGTTTTTATAAAGTTTAATGGAAAAGCTGTTCCGCTTACTGAATTGTCTGTTATAATTAGTTCAGATGAAAAAACGGTTACAATGCGTAAATTAATTTCGATTGAGGATTTGCAAGAGAATATTGTTCAAAAAGCTGTCTGTGTGGGAACAAATGCTGAGGCAAAATTAACTGCAAACGATTATTTGCTGTTCACTCAAGCTGTTCCAGAATTCAAAATTTATACTTCACATTCAATCAATCCAAAAGGCAAAGAAATTCCGTATGGATTGAAAAGAACTTTGAAAGTGGAAGAAGCAACAGAAGGTGAAAAAGAAAAATATCGTTATGTTTTGCAACAAGGTAAATGGGAATTTGTTAAAGAAAATGATATTTTCTATTTTGATGGGGCAATCATAAAGCCATTTAAGGATTTGCCAGAAGATGTTGACCTTTCAACAATTCAATTGTTTGATGCGGAATATAAACAAATCACAAGTGTTTACACAGGCAAGGCATACACATTTAAATCTCTAGTTCATGAAGAGGCTTACGAACAGTTTAATCCAACAACAAATGAGAAAAAGTCTTATATTTTAAAAGTTGATGATAAATTATTGACAGATAGAGATTTTGAATTAGATGTTGAAGGAAAAACAATCACAGTTGATTCTCATCCGGTTGTTTTTGATAGATTCTACACAGAGCAAGAATATGTTCAAATTGAAGAACCAAAACCCAATTCGTCAGATATGCAAAAAGTTCACAAGAGAAAGGTCAGAAACTTTCAAACTAATGTTGACGGGAAGTTTGTTGCATTAACAATTCATGGCCAAGTTAAAATGGTTGACATTGAAAATCTTTATGATAGCAAAGGAAATAAAGTCACAGATTTGTCAAAAATGGTTGGAAAAAGAGTTAGAATTACGGAAGGTGACAAAGTTGTTGCAACTTCAGATTTCCTAACCTTCGAACAAGCAACCAGACGTTTCGACTCAATCAAAAGTCACCAAGAAGTAAGTGGTCAAGCAACCGAAACATCTTTATTAAGATTAAATGATGGTAATTATGTTAATGAACTTGAATCAGTGCAACCAATTGCTTATAAACTTGCGGATGACTCTTCAACAGATTTTGACAAGTTGTTAGTAGAACAAGTGGTTGGAACTGCAAAGAAATATGTTATTGTTGATAAGGATTTCTTGAGAAAAAGACCTAAAGGTTTCAATTTAAGCAGAGTTAAAAAACTTAAAAGATGTGCTTGGAAAGATTGTGATGTTATGCAATCTAAATCACAAAGACTTTCTGCTAAAGATAGAAAAACTGCCATTGAAGAATGCAGAGTTGTTGGAAAAGTAAGTTTTGGAGATGAAGTTCTTCCAACTGTTGATAAGAACACTCAATTTGAATCATTTTTAACAGCATATAAAGAAGGTAATTACTATCTTGAAGATGTGGCGGTTGGAGATCAAATTAAAAAGATTGAAACTCCAGGGAAAAGATACGAAAACACTGACACATTCTACATGCATGATAAAGCTGCAGATAGTGTGTCATACAGAGCTTTGGAAACTCAAGATTTAACATTTGAAAACGGAAAAATCACTGGTAAACCAAAATATAATGTTGGCAAAGCAATTTGGGATTCTTATTCAAAAGGTTTTAAGCCAGCAGTTTATGCAACCGCAATAATTCCATTCTTTGGTGTGCTTCCTCTAACAGCCCCATTGTCAGTTGTTGCTGCTGTTGGCGTTGTGGGTATGATTCCAGCAGTTCCAATTTATCATATAATCAAAGGTGTTTTCAAAAACAACACTTTTGGTAAGTTAAAACGCGCATTAGGTAAATATAAAGATAAAACTGAAACAAACAGAGATATTGACGCAAACAACATTGAAAATGAACTTAAAATTTTAATGAATAAAAGTTCAAGCTTCACTCCAGAACAAGTAAATGATTTTTACAGTTCAAGAATTTTACCAAAAGTTGCGTCACTTTATCAAACAACCAGTAACAATGCTTTGAGAATGGTTGATGGAAAAGCCAAAGTTGATTCAAGCAATGTTAATTTAGCAATTGATCAATGTGAAGAATATCGTGAAAATGCAAATCAAAGAACAACTTGTTCAAGAAGATTGAAAAGAGCACAATCTCAATTTGATCGTCAACAAAAAATCATGGATGATCTTGAAGCTAGAGGAAAAACTCCATCGAAGTTCCGTCAAAAAAGATATGATAATGCGAAAGATACTTTAGATAAACGTCAAGAAGCGTTTGATAAAGTTGAAGCAGATTATTTAGAACTTATGAATGCAACTTTTGGTGAAGATTACAAAAAAGATGCAAGAGCGGATGATTTTATGAATTTAACAACCGGATTAAAAGTGTTTATAGAGTTAACCAAATTTAAAGATTCTTCATTGTGGGAACAATTTGCTGATTTAGGCTTATCACATGATGAAATAAAAGCAATGTTGTCATTTAACATTAAAAAAGGTTTAATGATTGACGGAAAATCGGTTTTTGACAAAGATTTGGAAAATAAAAGACACTTTAAAAATGAAGGCTGGAAAAAGCTTAGAGAAAGAATCTTAAAAGCATGTGAAATCGAGTCTTCAAATCTCATGGGTGAACGCGTTGATAAAGCAGAAGTGGTTGAAGAAGTTCCATTGGAAAAAATCCCATTAGAACTTGATGAAACAATTTCTAGGGATGTGATTGTTCAATTATTAACTGATTATCTAAATGCTGATGAAAAGATTACTACAAATTCTGGTGAATTAACTTACTTACAACAACTTGAAACTTCGTTAAATGCTAAATTAGAAGCATTAAATAACAATTTAAAGAACGAAGATTTAAAGGAAGATGAAAAAACATTAATTAATAATAGCATTCATGACACAAAAAAATCTTTGCAAATAATGAGTTCTGCAATTGAAGCATTTAAAAAATCAATTGAAGAATTAAACAATGTAAAAACATCAAAACAAGTTGAAATTCAAAAACTAGAACCACAAATTCTTGAAATGATAGAATCTGATGAAGAGCTTAAAGAATTATATGAAAAATATAAAACTTCTCTAAATATCAAAAATGAAAAAGATGCGGACTTGGATGTTGATAAAGATGTTGTTGATGAAGAAACTCCAGTTGTTGAAAAAGTGAATGTTGAGTTTGTTATTAATCATATAAGTGATATTGAAAAGTTCTTAACTGAAGAAGAAAAATTAAGAAAAGTAATTTCAGATAAGGAATTGGAAATTAAGCAACTTTCAAAACAAATTCTTGAAGTGAATGCAAAGAGAATAAAAAAAGAACAAGAGTTAAGGAACGGAACAACAGAAGAAAAGAATAAAGAACTTCAAGAAATTCAAAGCGATTTAGAAAAACTTAAACAACTTAGAGAAAAATATACAACAGAGTTAAAAGGGTTAGAAACACAAAAAACCCAATATAATGCGGAGATAAATAGACTCGAGAAAGAAATTGCGGATATGAAAGGTCAAGACCCAGTTATTGATAAAATAATTGATGCACGCGAAAAACAAAAAGAAAGAGCAGATAAAGAAGTGGAAAGAGCTTCGCGTGAAGCACTTGACGCTATGACAAGAGAAACTGATTTAAGAAAATTAATACGTGATTTAGGTTTAGAAAAAGATGCTCTTGAAGCGCAAAATCAAGACTTGCAAAGTAGATTAATTTCAAATGATAAATTGATTAGTGGATTCAAAGGTTCTATGTCAAAGGTTGATGAATCAATTGCTCAAATTGAAAAAGATATCAGCTTAATTGATGAACAAATTAAAGCAAAGCAAAAAGAATATGACGCTTTGTTAACAAAAATTGAAAATAGCACAAATTTAACACAAACAAACAAAGAAATTGAAGCTTATCAAAAACAATTAAAAGCAATATCTTCTCAAATCAGTCAAAAGAGACTTATTTTAGATTCTCTTAAGATTGAAGCAGAGAAATTTAAAAATCTATGGAAAGAGGCTTTGATTCCTGAAGGAGAAACAACACACGAGGAAAATCAAAAACGTGTTGAAAAAATTTCTGAACTTATTGCTTCAACTGAAAGTAAATTAAATCTTATTAAAGATTTAGAGATTAAGAAACTTAAAGGAAAGAAGAAAAAAGAATTTGATGCTAACATAAATAGTGAAGATAACTTAAAATATCTCTTGATTGATAGAGATTCTGGACTATTTGATTATTTGAATGAACAAGGAATCCACCCAACTGATAAAGAAATTGAATCAGCTATAGATTTGATTGATAGTAAGCATTCAGAGGGTGTAAAAGCAACTTCAAGGTCAACAAAGGTAGTTAACAAAATTTTAATTGAAGGTCAAGCATATATCACTAAGGTATTATCTAAAGGTTACAGCAATTTTTAAAAAATAGTTGACATTATTAATCTTTAACTATATAATGTAAGTAATCTAATAAGCAAAGTGGCGATTTGCTTGGAGGCGCTCAAATGGCGTTCGCGTGTCTCGGCGTAAAAGAGTAAGTAAGGTGGGTATATCCAATTAGGGTGGAACCGCGGTATTGAGTTATCGTCCCTATGCAATTTATTTTGCATAGGGATTTTTCTTGCAGGAAACTAGCCCTTTGTAAAATAAATGTCATATAGAGAGAAGCGATATGTTGAGAAGTATAGACTGCTCTTAATGAGGCGCAGTGCTCCGCATTATGGGATTCTTCGATTTCGCTAAAGCTTCACTCAGAATGACATTGATAAGTTGCAATATTTTAAAATAATTAAAAGGAGAGAAATAAAATGAATAATTTAACAATGGATAAATTAGTAAGTTTATGCAAAACAAGAGGATTTATTTTTCAAGGAAGTGAAATCTATGGCGGAATGGGAAACACTTGGGATTATGGTCCAATTGGTGTGGAACTTAAAAATAACATCAAGCGCGCATGGTGGAAGAAGTTTGTTCAAGAAAGCAGAAACACATATGGAGTTGATGCTGCAATCTTAATGAACAGAACCGTTTGGGAAGCAAGTGGTCATGTTGCAAGTTTTGGTGATCCAAAAATGGATTGTAAGGAATGTAAAACTCGTCATAGAGCAGATTCTATTATCGAAGATTATTGCAGAAGACATAACTTGGAAGATGTTAAACCAGATGCAATGACAAAAGAAGAATTAATGCAATTTATCGACGAACATAAAATAAATTGTCCTGTTTGTGGAAAGCATAATTTCACTGAAATCAGAAACTTTAACCCAATGTTTGAAACTGCTCGTGGTGTTGTTGACGAAAACCAAAACAAAATTTATTTGCGTCCTGAAACTGCTCAAGGTGAATATGTTAACTATTTGAATATTCAACGTAGTATGAGAGCAAAAGTTCCATTCGGAAT
>CAZTNT010000002.1:0-28552 GCA_964614965.1 uncultured Lachnospiraceae bacterium
CAAAAATTGTTGAAAAATTTAATTTTTTTGTTATAATTTAATTACTTTTTAAAAATTTTTTAGGGAGAAGTTATGCAAAAAGTTTTAAGTACAATGAGAAAGGCCATTGAAAAATATTCACTTGTTGAAAACGGGGATAAAATCGCTGTTGGAGTCTCTGGAGGAAAGGACAGCCTAGTTATGCTAAAAGCACTCAAAGATTTTCAAAAGTTTGGATTATATGAGTATGATATTGTTGCAGTCAATATTGATATCTACAATGCAAATGAAGACTATTCTGGGTTGAAAAAGTTTTGTGATGATTTAGGTGTTGAATTACACATAGAACAAACAGATATACAAAACATAGTTTTTAATTTACGAAAAGAATCAAACCCCTGCTCTTTATGTGCAAAAATGCGTAGAGGAGCGTTAAATTCTGTGTGTCAAAAATTAGGATGTAACAAACTTGCTTTAGCACATCATCTGCAAGACGTCACAACAACTTTCTTCCTATCTCTTCTTTACGAAGGACGACTATCAACAATGTTGCCAAAATCATATATGTCAAACAGCAAAATAACCCTTATTAGACCTCTATATTTAACTGAAGAAAGCAAAATTATAAACGCAAGTAAAAATATGCCAATTTTAAAGAGTAAATGCCCAGCCGACCAAGACAGCAAACGAAAAGAAATGAAAGAGTTTATTCAAAAAATTCATCAAGAAATTCCTGACAGTAAAAAAAGAATTGAGCACGCCATTTTGTGCGCAGAAAACTACAATCTCTTAGATAAAATAAATTAACAAAAACAAATATTTTAAGTCAAAATTTTGTCATATTCTCGATATTTCGACAATAGATTAAGCTAAGGAGAAAACATGATCAATTTTGACAACTCACGTCCAACAAAATTTGCATACTATATCCTAAGTAATAAAACAACCATTCGAATGACAGCAAAAGTTTTCGGAGTTTCAAAAAGCACTGTACATTACGATTTAAGTACAAAGTTGGAATTCATAAATTACAAATTATATCAACAAGTTCAAAAACTTTTAAAAGAAAACTTTAGACTAAAACATATACACGGAGGACAAGCAACAAAAATTAAATATGAAAAATTAAAACAAGAAATAAATAAAAACGATGAATTTGAACTACTAATTTAATTAAAAAATAAAAAATTAGTAAAAAAATTAATAAAAAATGTCAAAATAATGATTTTTTTGACATTTTTTATATTTTTATAATTATTTTAAAAATCCTTCAATTATTTTTTCTTCAGCTTGTTTTTCATTCAATCCCAACGTCATAAGTTTTATCAATTGATCCTCGGCAATTCTTCCAACCGTTGCCTCATGACTCAAACAAGCCAACTTATTCAAAGCGGAAACTTTTGGTTCACTAATAACGCGTGCTTCATTTAGCAAAATTGCATCACATTCAACTCTTCCGAAACATTCACACTTGCCAATAAGATTACTTTTGAACACCTGCTCACTTTCACCCTTTGCCACACTTCGAGACACAATGTTACATCTTGAATTTTTCCCTAATAGAGTAACTTTAAAATCAGTTTTTGCAACATTAAACCTATCTGTTAAAATTTTTTCATTCACCTCTAACAATGCATTATTCTTCAATTTGGCTTCCGTTTTCCTTATTGAATAATCCACACCACCAATTTGAGTTGTGTTCATAATCATAACACCACACTCATCAATTGTTATCTTTGTTGTTGGATTTAAAGTTTTATGTCCCCCATCTCCAATCGCTAAATGATTTTCAACATAGGTAACTTTTGCATTTTTGCCAACATGAAATGAATGAATTCCGTTGTGTCCAGCCGAATCATTAGAATGAACACCACATCCCGCAACAATGGTAACTTCAGCATTATCTTCAATGTAAAAATCATTGTACACCAAATCAAAAAATTCATTTTCGCTAACAATCACAGGAATATGGCACGCCTCACCTTTACAACTTGAATGAATGAAAATGTCAATCCCTTCCATATCTTCTTTCTTTTTGATTTCAATATTAGCTGTTGATTTTAAAACTTCACTTTTACCATTTTTTCTAATTGAAACCGCACCATTTGGAATATCGTGCAAATCGGCAATTTGGGCAAGCAAGTTTCGGGTTATTAAATCCATTTCCATTACTTACCTCCTTTTATTCTTCCACAAGCAAAAGAATTTAAGGTCTTTAAAATTTCTTTCGCATTACCATAACGTTCAACTTTTCCACCATTCATAACAAGTATTTTATCTGCAGAATTTAAAAGTTTTTCTTGATGACTTACCACAATGTAAGTTTTATTTTTTTCAAACAATGAATTTAGCTTTTCGAAACTCCATAAATCAATTCCAGCTTCCGGTTCATCAAAGATTAAACAATCTCCTTTTTTTGCTAAAGCTAGTGCCAATTCAATACGTTTCTGCTCTCCTCCTGATAAGGTTTTGTCAAAATCTCTGTTGATATATTCTTTTGCACACAATCCCACTTTTGATAAATATTCGCATGCTTTTGCAACGCTGTTATGTTCTCCTGTTGCAATATCAATCAAATCCTTAACCGTTAATCCTCTAAACAAAACCGGCTGTTGAAAAGCATAATTTATGCCCATTCTTGCTCTTTCATCAATTGATAGATTGGTTATATCTTTGCCATTGAACAAAATTTGACCTGATGAAGGTTTAATTATGCCAATAACAAGTTTTGTTAAAGTGGATTTACCACTTCCATTATGGCCAGTAATAGCCATCAAGCAATTATCCTCAAATGTGCATGAAACATTATCAAGAATAACTTTTTCTTGACCACTTTCATTTACTTTAAATGTTATATTCTTTAGTTCAATCATAATTCTTTAAATATTCTAGCATAACAAAAAGTAAAAATCAATAATTAATGGCAAAAAATATCACTCAAGAAAAAAAGTGCAAGATTTTCTTACACTTTATCAAATTCAACATAAAAGTCTAACCTAAAATTATCTACTGTTAGAGTGTGTTCATATTGTCTATCCAGAATCACACCACCACAAAGCGTAATTGTTTGATTTCCGCTAATTGGTTCAATTGAACGATAAACATCGTTCTCTTCATCATATTCAAATAAATCAGTTTCATGATCATAAATAAGTGTGTTTTCCATCAAAACATTCTTTTGATAACATTTTGGATAGAAAATAACATTATAACGTCCACCATCTTTAATTTTTAAAGTTAGATTTAGATTTAAAATGCTGTTTCCTTGAACATTAGAAGGAGCTCTAAATTTCGACATTTCATCTCCATTAACATAGAAGGTTGCATCAACTCCACTAACATATAAATTACAATTTGTTTGCAATTTAGAAATTGCCAAGTAAGTTGCAATTCCAGCAATTGACAAAATTAATAATATTGATAAAACTACAATAACCACTTTATTACGCTTTGCTTTAAAACGATAATTTTTAATATTTTCTTCGTTAAGCTTATCCAAATCATCAATATCAACACTTGAATTACCTAATTTTGATCTTAAATCATTATCGAGAGCGGAGTCGACCTCTTTAGATTTTTTTGGATTTTTTACAACTTTATTTTCTGCTGTTTTTCCTATTGTATTAATTTTTGCTTTTGGTGTTTTCTTTGGTTTTGGTTCTTCTGAGGGAGTAAAAGAAACATCCATCGGCATATCGCTTGTGGTCATTTTATTATAATTTTTTTTCATTTTTCCCTCCTTTATCCTTATATGTTTGAATTACTAAAATCCGACTTAATATCACCTTGAATGGTCAATTTAATGTAAACAGTGTCTGAATTTTTGAACTGCATATCACCAGAATCATCAATAAAAGCACTTAACGGCACAGTGAAGTGAGTAAACATTGTTTCAGCTGTATCTTTAGCAAACAAAGCATTTGACCCAGATATTTGATAATTGTAATAACCATTATTATAAACAAAATTACTTGTTGATGTTGTGTCAAGCACTCCATCGCTATCCGTATCGAATCCAACTTGAACACCTTCAAGCATTGTGTCAGAACTTACACCGCGAACATAAACTTCCAATTTAAAACGAACATAAATTGAAGCTGCACCTTCATCCTTGTTTGCTAAAATCAAAGTCAATGGAACAGCCACATCAGGTTTAATTTCAGCACCTAATGAAATATACTGTGGATTTGTTGTGTTTTCATCTTGATTTGTCTCTTCAGAAAAAACTTCGTTTTGAGTAGGGTTTTCTTTTAACTCTGCATCTGTTGGCAACGCGTTTTGATAAACTTTCAATTTTAAGTCTCCAACAGTTACAGAAATTTGAACACCATTCTCATGAGAATCTGCAAACCATGAATTAACTGGATTAACAACACCCAATAAAAGACACATCAGTATCACAAACACTGATAAAACGTTTATTGAGATTGTCCTTGTTTTATTTTTCATTTATTTAACTCCAATGTTCGGAAAACCCTAAATCATCATTAAATTCTGACCTAAATGCATCATTTGAGGCTTGAACAGCTTGAAAAGATATGTAAATTTCAAGTTGTTCTCCAACAATATCAATTGGAACTTCATCATATAAGTCAGATAATTGTAAGTACGCGCCAACTTTGCATGTTGGAGATGAAGAAGTTAAGGCATTCTTTACAAAATAAGAATGCGAATTGATTGAGTAATCTTGTTCAGTGTCAACATTATACTTTTCAGCTCCTTGAACCAATGCATTAGCATTATCTTTAAACAAAAAGTATTTTCCATAATTAGTTTGTTTAGCTGTGTCTGTTGCTAGATATGCATCAATCCAAACTCTAACGTAAACATCACAACCATCTATTCTCTTTACTGTTAAATTCTCTAATTGTAGTCCAGCTTCATCAACATCAGTTGTTGATACAATATCTTCTGCAAAACTTAAAGAAAATGTCACATTTCTTGATATAGTTCCATCTGTAGGAACCACTTTTAATGTTTTAGTTTTGTCTAATTCAATTGTTTTTTGCATATTTGATTCAGTATAGCTACAATTAAAACTAACATTAATTGAATCAAAATCCATTGAACCAGTTGCTTTTGCTGTTGCAGTGAAGTAGGAATATGTTACATTAATCATACATAAAACTGCAAAAATAAGCAAAACAAATGTTGCTGTTAAGTTTAACTTTTTATTGCTTTGTTTCATATTCCTTAACTCCTTTTTACGATTTTATAGTGAATAAATTTGTGAATTTTGCAACAACTGTTGAATCCCAACCAGTCAAATCTGATGTTGCATAATCGCCCGTCTCTTGAACAGAATACAATGTTCCTTCCTCACTCATTGGAACTGAAATTATTTGATTTGGACGAACAATTCCAATATAGTAATTACAACTCGAGACGGTCGTAACATCTCCAACCTCAACATTTGCGATTGCAACTGAAGATGTTATTGTTCCAGTGAAACGAACATAATAAGAATTTTCTGTGTTATTAATGATGTAAGCAGTTGATTTTCCATTATCAACCAATGTCAAGTCCTCCGCTTCAGAAGTTGAAGTTGCTGTTGCAGTGCCTTGAACTAAAATTTTATTTGTTGCTAAAGAAAGCGCGTGATCACCGCTTAAGCCTGCAAACCAAACTGATTCCCCTGGTTGAATAGGTTTAGAAAGTGTTGAATCAGCAATCGTGAGTGTTGAATCAGCAATCGTGCTTGTTGATTGATAAGCATGTTCATTTTTGTAATATTCTATCTTATATCTACCGTTTGCATACACTTCTTGACCTGGAAACGCTAAACTTTTTGTTCCATCCTCTGCTGTAACAACCTCCGTTTCTGGTAGAGTGGTTAATTGCGTGTAAACATAAGATCCTTCTGTTCCCGAACGAGAATAATATTTCCAATAGCTAGCAACCCAATCTTTTGGAGGAATTCCGGTATATTGTGTGTCTTCAGTATATTCATATTCTTCAGTCATTTGTTGAATTTTCACTCCAGATATTGAAACACCATTAACAACTTTGTTCGTGTTGTTTTTCACATAAAGATTAACAGTCGTTCCACTTTGAACCGCCTCGATTTCCAGATTGTATGATGTTGTAGATGTCTCAGAAACTTCAGATGTTGAAACATTTGTAACTTCTAAATACGTCCAAGCATCATAATAATCAGTACGATTACCATTATCACTAGAATCTAAGGTTGAAGAAATTGTTGTTTGAAGATCGTTTGAAACTGTGTAACCTTCAACAACTGATACACTTGAATATGGTGCCAATATAACAGTTTTGTCGGTTGTTGAACCATATGATTCCACATAAGTGTAATGCCCGCCTGACACAAATGCATTAAGTTTTGTGTAAGTTTCAGAATTTACTATTTCCCCAACAGCATCCTCAGCACGTTGAGTTGTTCCATTAATTGTTGTTGTTAGATTTGTGTCCGCATTACTAACACGATATTTTAATGCATAAGTTAATGTTACTTGTTGTGTTTTGCTTGTGTTGTTGATTAAACTTAAATTTGTGTTAAAAGATTGTTCTGATGCTTGTGGGAATTTCACTTCATACAAATTATTTGAATAAGTTGAAGTGTTTACAACGCTAACTGCCGATGATGAATACGTTCCATTTGTTGTTACAGTCGCTGAAGAAATGTTTTCAATTATTTGAATAAAACTTGTGTATTTGTCTGCCTCTGTGTATGTGAGACTATTTCCATTAAGTATGATTTCGTTTGCCACAGCTCTATATGAGTTATAAGAATTATTAATATATGAGACGCTTGTTATTTCAATATTATCAAGCAACTCTATGTAGCAAGAAGTTTTAGCTGGAATTTCTAAGGTTAAGTTTGTTGTTTCCCACAAATTATTTGCATCCCATGAAGCATGTGACCAATTTGAAGAGAAATTAAATCTGATGCTATTTTCTGAAATTAAACTTTTATCAGTTATATTACCACTTGAATTTCTCCAAATACCTTTAACTGTTGCTGTTAATTTGATTGCTGATGATCCAGTTACAATGTATAAACCAACTCCAGCATATGCCCTGTTTCCACCTGCCCAAGAAGCACCATACACATATCCTTTAACATATTCTTTACCATCAACAGATTCATTTTCTGTTGCGACTGGTTTTTTATATGCAGTTTCTAGTCCAGGATATGGCACACCATAATCATAACTTCTACGATAATTATAAACCATCGCATAAGCGTTTAATGAACCTGCTTTGTTTTTGTGATAAATCCACATTTGAGCAGCTTCACTAGTTGTTACATCTTTAGTTAAATAACTATTGCTTAACGAATATGTTGTCTCAGCTTTATAAATTTTAACTTCTGTTATGTTGATTTTTAAAACTTTTCCAAAATATTCGTTTTGATTAACTGAAGTGTCAACAAAACTAACACCATTTATGAATGTAAGTTTTCCATTTCCGGCAACAACACTATCAGCAATGAAAATATAGTTTTCATCATAAATGATGTTATCTCTGTTTGTGAATTGTAAAATCACATTTGTTGCAGACTTATATTCTGTTGTTCCATCTGAGTTATACCATTTGATTTCATATTTAAATCGAACATCAAATTCAAAATCATAAGAATATTTAAGCGCAATTTCAAAATTTCTTGAACCATCCCCAAATGGAATTGGATTGTTCGTTGTGTCATTAATAATGTGATATTGTTGATTTCCCAAATAAGCTGTTGCTGAATTTGGATTCACACCATATGTTAAGTTTAACGAAGAAAGACAATATGTAACTCCTGTTACCAATGCAAAAACCACGCTCAGCAGAGCGGATAGAACTGTAAATATATTCTTTCTTGTTTTTGCTTTTTTCACTTACATAATCTCCTAGTTTTTCTTATGTCAATTTCATTTTGAACAACATTGCTAATCACCCAAATTCCAGCAAGCAATGAAATAATCAGTAAAGAATGTTCTTTGATGAATGTAATGTAAGTTCCATAATTGTCAATATGGTTCACAACTTTCCCTTCAACTTGACTTGCTGTTGGAGTTTGAATGTTGCTTGCCAAATCTTCAATTTCAGCAATAGTTTTTCCTGAATCTATTAAGGATTGAACGAATTTAGCATCATCTTCCCAGTCGCATTTTGTGTTTGGGGAACCATCTGCGTTTTGATTGTTGTCTCCATGACAAATGTAATAAGTTGTTCCATTTTCTTCCAAAATTCCAACTAGCCTATGAGTCGTTGGCAAATAACCCGTTTCATCAAATTTGATTATATCACCAACTTTATATTCCTTTTGCGGTTTAACAATAACCATATCTCCTTTTGTAAAATATGGTTCTTGGCTGTACGAAAGGACTTCGTACAGCCTAAAATTAAAACCATAAACTAAAATCAAAACGCCAACCAACATTATGCACACAGAAAGAGCAAGGTTATACATAAGCTGCTTAAAGAAATTAAAAGCTTTATTATCTAAGATTTCGTCATTATAATTCATTGCCTCTCCCTGTTTAATTTTTGTTGTAACAACCTGTTATTGTGCTGGAATCATTTTTACCATAGATTCTGACAATAATAATATCATTGTCTATTCCTGTTTCAGTTAACCCATTGGATGCATCATAATTGTCACTATAACAATTTTCAATTTTTGAACCATTTGAAGCATAACCAACAATTTTTCCAAAACATTTATTAGCTAAACTAGAAATTGTTATACCCTCAAATGAAATTGATGAACCTGAATCTGTGATTGTTGAGTTATCTAAATGTCCCACCAATCCACCAACATACATCTCTTGAAGAATTGAAAGTAGATATGTTCCAGTTGTTTTACAACCAATTATTGTTGCATTTGCTGCATAAGCCACCAATCCACCAACATACTTAGCTTTAACAACATTATTATTGTTTTCTGAATTGAAATCAACTATTACATTTTCAATTATGTCTAATGAACTTTTTGCAATCAAACCACCAACATAAGCCATATTCGCACTTGTTGTTATTTCAAATGAGAATGTTTTTTCCGTTTCAGTTGAATTATTTACAATTGTTGAGTTGGTTGATAATGCAGAAACACCTCCAACATAACTTGTTATTGTGCTGTTTATTTTTGCTGTTATGTTTGCCGTGAACTTACTTTCAACTTTTTCGATTGTTGTGTTGTTCATTTGAGAAATCAATCCAGCAAGATAAATTTGCTTGGTTTCTAATGTTGCACTTGGTTCGATTGTGCCAGTCAACTCTATTGTAAAGTTTTCCACTGAAACATCTTGAATTATTGAACTGTTTGCCCCTGTTGCTATCAATGATAATTGTATCACATCTGATATCTTATTTGCAAATGAATTTGACAATTTTAGTTCACCAAATTTTAAATTTTTAATTGTTGCATTGTTTAATGTTCCAAATAAAGCAAATTTTGTTGTGTCTTGTAATGTAATTCCTTTATTAAAATTGATAATGAGACCATTTCCGTTGATTGTTCCACTAAACTCATCTGAAATAAGTGCACCTTGACTTGTTGTGACAACATTATCACATGTCAAAGTAATAGTGCTTACTAAAATATAATTTGCACTTGGGAAGTATTTTATATTCAATAATTGCGATTCACTTGAAATTCTGTATGGATTATATTCATTTTCTGTTGTGTGAGGATTATCAAATGTTCCTGCACCAAAAGCAAACACATGCAAGTCAAATTCATCACCTTCTTCATTGTATATAGAAACAGCAGGTGAATCAAATGTTCCTTGACGTTGAACTGTTACTGAAATGTTTTTATATTTGGCCATCACTGATAGTGGATAATAATAGCATCCATCATCTGCATTAAAGTAACCTTTTTCTTGATTTTTAATGATTATTGGATCTTGTCCAGCAAATTCACCAAGACTTGTTTGTGAATTGTAAGTTGCCATATCAAATATAATTTTTAATGAATCAATACTTGACAATTCTTGATTTAGAGTAATCTTGATTCTAAATTGTTCATCAATCTCAACAAATTTTACTTGCTGTGGAATTTCTGTTGAAGCATTAAATTCAACTTTTGATGATTTCAACAATTTTCCACTACCAATTGAATATATTTCAAGCTTGAATGTTCCTTGAATACCATCAGTAACAACGTCACTTGGATCAAATGCAGAGCTTGAGCAAATATAATCAAGAATAGATTTTTCTTCACCTTTTGAATTCGTGTAGAAGAAATCCACTTCATACCCATCGGCACTAGAAACTGAATCCCAAACAACTTTTCCATTATCAATTTTAATACTGTCAACATTGACAATGTTCATTTGAATAAAGTCTTCAATTGCACTTGATGTTAATCCATTAAGTTTAGTTTCTCCGTTTGCTTTAATTTTAACTGAGAATAATTTTTCAGCCCCAATCAAAGTTGCAAATTCAGAATTTGAAGACAAGTCAAAACTGTCCCCTTCAATGTTTTTTATTGTGAAATTTTGATTGCTTCCTTCTATAGAAATATTATAACTCACAGCATCATCAATTGCATCCCAATGAAGTATTCCATTTTCTGTTCTTATGTTATTTGAAACTTGTGCCAATCTGTTTATTTGAATAACATTTGAGATGTTACTATTTATTGTTGTTCCAGCACCTTTCACATAAACACAAACGTAATATGGTTGAGCATTTGATATAACTTCTGATCCTCCAGTAATTAAATCATAAGCAGTATCTTTTAATTCATAATAAGAATATTCGTATTCACTATTTTCATCAATTGCTCTACTTGAACTTTCAACATCTTCAAAGTATACGATTTCACTATTTGAATCGTAGTAATAAATTCTTATATAGGCATTTGAAGTTTCTTGACCTGCAACCATGTTCCATTTTAATAATCCGTTTTCAATTCTTAAACCTTCATTTTCTTCAGTGCTTATTCCTTCCGCTCTTGTGAATGCACAAACATAATCTGAATTGTCAACTTTGAAATATGAACCATTAATTTTGTCAGCCTCACTAGTTTTTGCACGAATTTTGATCGTGTAATCAACACCTTCTTGAATAGTGAGTTCGTCTCCATTTTCTGAAGTAATTTTGTTTGGTAAAGAGTAAATAATGTTAGTATTTACAAATTTAACACCTTCACTTAATGAGTTGATGTTGTAAACAAAAATTTGACCAGCGCTTTCAATTGTAATTTCATATTCTTTTGCATATTCTCTAACTTGTAGATCTTTCTGGATATAACTTTGTGCAAATTTCAAGTTGCCACTTTCTGTTGTTATTGTACTATCACTAAACTTAAAGAACAATTCAGCTTGAGATTCTACCGCATTTAATAAATAGTTTGAATCTTCATCACTTGAACCGTTTCCCGCCAAAGTTTGAATTGAAATATTATAGTTTGTTGCAGATTCTAAATATTGTGAAATATCAACATATAAGAAATCGCCATCCACAATAACCTTTATCATTTTATCTTCAGCAACATCAACACCAGCATTTCGTTTAGCAATTCCAAGAGCTATCGCCAATGCATTTTCAGGATTGTTTTCATCATCATAGTAGGCATAAAATACATTCGATACAGATGTATCATTGAAAACAGTTGTCACAATCTTGTAAATCGGACTATCAATCACATTTCCATCGTCATCTAACGGACGAAGATTTACAAATTTAAGCATTCCTTGTGCACTAGTTAAACTTTTTTGTTCACTATATCTAACAAAAGTTTTAATAGAATTTGCTCCAGATGTTAAGTATCCAACGTTTCCACTTTCAGTGTAGCTATCTCCACCTACAGTAAACAACTCAAATGTGAAAGAGCCACCTAATGTTAAATTTATATGTTGAATCTCATTGCCGTTTTCAAACCTAGATGTAAAAGTTTTAAATTTTGTTTCTGAAACTTCAATTTCTGCTTCTGAAATATTTTCACTTAAAGGATAATATGTTAAATAATTAAAATCTTTTAAGTTTATTTCATTATTTAAATAAACATTGAAAATCAAATCATTATAATAAACTGTTGCATAATGCGTGTTTTTATTGCCTGTGAGAGTATTTAACTCATAATCTGAATTTTCTATTAACCATCCATTATTTATTGCGGAAACAAAACTATAATAATCAACAGCATAAATGAAAGTTTCTGTTGTAACATCTTTTAGTTCTTCATCTTTTGTTGTGTGAATTAATTTGACTTTGTAAACAATTGTATTATTCCAAAAATCTGTCGCTGAAGCAGGAACTTCATTATTAAACAAGTAATTAAACTTAATTCCATCTTTCAACTTAAATTCAGTTGTGCCTGTTGCATAAACTTCCTCAGATGCAAATTGCAAAACTCCCAATTCAACCTCAGACACCATAGGTTTAAGCTTTTTAGCAGTTAAATCTGAAATATTTAAAACTGTTGAAGAAGATACAATACCTTTGCTATCATGAGTGTTACCAATTAATGTTACATGAATTTTATTATAATTTCTACCACTAAACACATTTGTTTCTTCAACCATAGTTGTAATTGTTGTGTTAAACAAAGAGTTCAATTCAGCGAAGTTATTTGTTTCATCTTTAAGATCCATCCAACTTGAACTTATTCCTAAAGCATTTAAATAATCTGTGGCATTAGCTGTGTTGTCATAAGTTATTTCATAAATTTTATTCGTTGTTTCATCAACAAATTCAAATTTTGCAAAATTAAAGAAAGGTGTCGATTTTAACACAAGTTTTCCATCATCGATTTCAAGAGATATAGCTTCAGGTAATTTGTAAACATACATCAAATCGCTATCTTTGCTGTTCAACACATTTGAATTCGCTCCAATTGCTTGAACACGAACAGAATAAACCCCATCACCGGTTATTGTCAAATCTGAAGCCAAATTAAATGTGGTTTTTTCAACATATTTAGTTTTCTCTTCTGTTCCATCATATTTACAAACTGTAACATTATATCCTTTTGCTTGTGGATTACCCTCCCATGAAATTTCTCCTTCGTCAACTTTAATCATAACTTTATTTAAAATTTCAAAAGAGCAAACAGGTGAATATTTTGAACCACAAATCAACATAGAATTATATGTATCTTTTAAAATAGCTTGAACTGAAACCTCAAATAAACCTTCATCAGCAATCCCTTCTGGGAAATCGATTGATTCCGATGTGCCAGCATCAAAATAATATGTTTCTGTTTCTTCGTTAACAGTGTGAACAATCTTAACAATATAATTTACATTTAAAGAAAGATTTTCCTCTAAAGATTCTTCATAAACAAAGTTTTTATCGCTCGGAATCCATGTTATTTGTTCAATAGAAGTATTTTCAGTGTTTGTTGTTTTGCCAACTTTAGTTGGAGCAAACAAACCATAGACATCAAGCGTTGTGCTGTCTGAGTTGAGATAATATGGTTCTGAATCGCATGAGATTTTATAGTAAACACTTAATTTCTCAGCACTTAAACTTTCAGAATTATATTCCATGAACAAATATGGCTCTGCAACTAATTCTATTTTGTTAATTTCATAACCTAAGAACATTGCTGCAATCAACTGCTCATTTGCCGTAAAATTCAAGTCATTCATTTCAATTTTCATTGAATCTAAAGACTTTGTTAAAGTTAAAAGTAATTTCACACCTTCATTAAAATCATTAACATTGATTGTGATTTTATCTTGTTTTTGGTTGTTATTTATCACCGGTTCAATTGTAACCGAACCCGCAGTGAACAAGGCATAAAGATTTGTGACATCCAAATGGAATTTCCCATCAACAATTGAAACCTGAGGTTGCGCCAATTTTGTGACAGATATCATTTCGCTATAACTAGAATTTGTGAAACCAATTTCTTTTGAGATTGCTTTAACACAAATTTGATAACTATTTGAAACAACATTTTCAAATTTATATTCATTTGTTGAAACCGAGCCAAGTAATGTGCAATCTGAACCATCTAAATAATAAATTTCATAATCAACAGCATTATCAATTGCATCAAATGTTAAAATGCTATCTGAAATTTGAAGAGATGATGGATTTGCAATTTTTGTGATTACAATTTCACTTGATTTATTTGAATTGAAAACCTCAATTGTTTTTGTTCCATCATAGTAATTATCTGTTGATGAGACATACACATTCAAACTTATCTCGCCTTCAATTTCTTTCAATGCCTCCAACTCGTCTAATAAGCAAGATACTTTACCATCAACCGCATCAGTTTGCACAAAATTTCTCAATGCAATTTGTTTTCCATCTTGACAAATTTCAATATGATAGCTCTTTTCAAATTCTGCATCATACACTTCGAAAGATGCAATTGCGGAATTTGTGATTTCACTATCGTTCTCTTTTGCGATTTCTAAACTAACAGGTTGAGCTTTTTGAATGTAAATAGGTTCGCTTTTGCTAGATAAAGTTGTTTGGGCATTTTCATCCATGAAATTCAATGCAACAACATAAATGGCATGCACAGCTTCAGCGTTTAATTTTCGATTTTTATAAATATAATCAATATTAATTAAAAGGTTTTGAGTGGATTCATCCGTGGTTACTCCGCTTTCATCTAAATACAATAACTCGTTATCATCATTGATTATTAAAGCATAATTTTCCAAATTATAACCTTTCCTAATGTCAACCTCCAAACTTTGTCCGTTTCTTGATACAGTTGCTTTTGGAAGCACGGAGAAAGTGTATGAAGTTGAGAAAGCACTGTCAACATCCGAGTTGGAATCATGATGATGTCTATATTGCACTTTAACATTAAATTCACTCAATAATGTTGAAATATGTGAAGTGTAATTTTCTTCCAGTAATTCAACATAATATTTTTCGCTTTCGTAAGAATATGGCAATTCAATGTTTCCACAAATAAGTTTATTGTTTCCATCTGAAACAAATTGTAGTGTTGTGTTGGAAGACTCATTAGTGTAAGTCAACTCCAAAATTAAAGCATATTCTTTGTCATGATTTGCCGGAGTTATAACAAGATTATTGTTTTCATCAATATGAATTGTTGTTTCCTCTTCAATTATATTTAAATTGAAAGAGGCAAAATCTGTATATTCACTATTTATCAAATCCTTTTCCAAATCCTCAGGTTTGTTAAACTTAACTTGAACTGAGAATTCTTGTTTTAATTCATCAATTCTTACATTATGATTTTCACCGATTAAACTAATTTCATAAACTTTATTTTCCGCATCGTAAGAATAAGGCAACTCAATGCTTCCGTTTGTTAAAACTTCTCCGATTGTCTCATATGAAATTGAATCGAAACTAAACACCAATTCGAGGTTATACTCATCTTCATGATCTTTTGGTTTTATAATTAATTTGTTGTCGGCACTTAATTCAATGCTTGTTTCATCATTTAATATTTTTGTTAAATTTAATGTGAACACTTTTGAATTAAGATAAAAAATTCCTTCTTTTGCAATTGCTTGCAATGTAAATGTTGTGTCATTTGTTAATCGATTACCGTCAGAATAATCGTAAACTTCAGTGACCACTCCATCTTTTTTTAATTCAAACTTTTCAACAAGTCCATCATTATCGTAATCTTTTTTTGAAAGTAATTCATCACTAGAATTATAAATCAATTCTGGAGTTTGCAGTCTTGAAATTGTCACAGGCAATGAAACTTTTGAATCTAAATATCTTTCACCGTCACCTATTGCTTGAACCGAATAATTCGCAACCATATCAAATTCAAATAGGGCTTGTTCCAAAGTTTTAGTGTTTCGTGTTGCTAAAACATTTTCATCTTCAACCTTGAAAACATCGTAACTGCTCGCATTTGTTATTTCACTAATTGAAAGTTTTTCAATTGCAGGATCATTCAAAGTTAAGTTTGGAGCTTCAAGAACTGTAAATTCTATTGAAGCTGTTCGCACAATCTCTCCGTTTTCTCGATATGAAAAGGTTTTTTCACCGTCACCATAAATATAAACTTCAGTAGTATAATCACCAGCTTTTAAATGATTTTGAGTATCAAAAGCAACCTCATCATCTTCAACAACATACGGAGCTTCAAGTTGCGCTCCTTTTGTTGAAAGTTTAATTACTGCATTTTTGTTAATATCACTTCTTTCAACCGATGCAACAGCATCTTTAATGAAAATTTCAGAAATCGCTTCAAGTTGCACAAATTTTATTACAAGATCACTACTATCAACCGATGTTGAATTATTTCCCAATCTGGTTACTCTAATTAAATTTGCACCTGCGTCAAACTGCATTTTAGACAAATCAACAGTTTGCATAGTGTTGTCTCCTGAAACTTCTCTGTTGTTCGTTTCCAAGTCAAATGTAAGCTTTGCAGAATCTGTTTTTAAATCTTCTATATACAATTTATAATCTTCAATATATGCTGACACCATAGGTTGTTTTGTGAAAGTTTTTGTTGAAGCATCCGACGAAACATAGAAAATATTATTTTCATCAGGCAATTCACTTGCAATTGCTTGCAATTTAATTTTATAATCACCAGCATCGTAGCCTTTCATTGATAAGTGCGTTAAATGTGTTGAACTTTGTTCGTCAGCATTATCATTTAAAACAAACGAATAAACTGAAGCATTGCTAATCTCATCCCATTCAATATTTGGTCCATTACATTTTAATTTTGGAGATTGCAACTTTTTAAGTTTGATCAAACCATCGATGCCAGTTTTTCCAATGTTAATACAATTTTCTTCAGCAACAACTTTAACAAATATTTCACTAGTTTTTGAAATTGTTACACTAGAAGCAAAATCTTTCCATGTTGACAATTCAAAATAGTTGTTTTGCGTTTCACCAATTAATGAATTTCCAAAATAAAGTTGATATTTTAATGCATTTTCAATATTTTGCCATTCAAGCTTAGTGGTTTTAATGCTTACTTTTGGAATATCCAACACTTGCAACGTAACAGTTTCTGCTTTAGAATTGTAGAAAACAACTCCTTCACCCAATTCAGTTTTAAGCTCATCGCTAGCAACCTCTTCAATTCTAATCGTCACATTTTGTCCAGCATACACTTCTTTCATGTTGTTGAAATCCAAAGAGGTCAAATCTGTGTCTTTTAAATATGTTTCATTATCGAGATAAACGTTGCTTTTTAATTTTTCATTAGATTTTTCAAAACTTAAAACACCGTCAACAATTTTAACATTAGAAACTTCACCAGCCTGATAAAACTTAAATTCTTCACAGTATGACGAACTTTCCAAAGCATATGTATATGATGGAGCGTTTGCTTTAATTTGAACAGAAATTAAAGTGTCAAAAATTTCACCTTCGTATTTTGTTAAATCAAATACATTACTGTTTCCAACGTTGATTTCTTTACTGTTTATTTTAATCGTGTAAGATGATGCATTTGGAACAGTGTCAAATCTTAACATTTGAGTGAAACTATCATAAGTTAAATTTTTTGGAGTACTTAGAGTTGTTTTTGTTGCTTTAACTGCAACCGTCATCAAATCTTCTTTCAGATGATCATCATGCGAAACAATTCTTATTTTGGTGTTTCCTTCAGCAAACGCTTTCAGAAGTGTTCCTTCAACAATAACTACATCTTCGTTAAAACTCGAAACATCATACCCTTTGTTAGTCGCATTGCTTGGCGCAATTTCAACAAACTCATCAATGTCTAAGGTTTGTCCAACCAACAAAACAATTTGCTCACCATCCGTGAGATTAAAATAAATATCTTTCACTGCAACCGATTTGTTTCTACATCCAACCACAAAAACAGAAACAATGGTTATCAAAAACAAAAATATCAAACTGCGTTTTTTAACTTGTGACATTGTACCCCTCTCATGTCCATATTATTTATTTTTATTTTATCACATTAACGCTTTTTTATCAAATAATTATCGCAAAAAAATTGCAAAATATTATATATTTATATATTGCGCAAATAAGGTGTAAAAAAATGTAAAAATTATTCAAAAAAATAATAATTTTTTAAATTATTTGCTGAAATTTATTATTTTTTTTTAATTTTTAACAATTTTTATGAAAAAAATAATTATTTTTTAAATTTATTTTTTAGCCAGTACTTTTTCTTTGCCTGAAAACAAAAGAAATACATTCTAATTGCTAAACAAAGAACATAAATTAAAATATGAACTATAACGATTTTCCAATTTTAAACAACGATGAATACGAGTTGATTAACCAACAGTTCTCCAGCAATCTTCCTTTTGAGCGAAAATTTCACCTACTTCAAATTTGCAAAGAAATTAATTTATGTTCCAGCTCTTGCTTTGTGATATCGTCACAGTATAACCAAAAAATAATACATACATTATCCGCAACAAACAAAACTCTAACAAAACTGTTTGATAATTTAACAAGTCTTTTTAATTTAAACAACAAAGCAACTACTATTGAAAATTTCAGCATATTCACTTTCATTAAAAAGCTAATTAATTTAAACAACTTGTTTCAAGACTGGATTGCAAATGAAAAAAAAGAATATTATATTGCAATCGCACAAAAAAGCATAAAAGAAATTAACTCATGTGTTACAGACATTTGTTCGGCATTAGATGAAAGCAATTTGCATTTTTATAAGCATATGTAGTTTGAACAAATTTTTAAATTAAAACATATTGTGAATTATGAAAATATGTGTATACGCAATTGCAAAAAACGAAATAAAATTCATTGAACGCTGGTTTAACTCTGTGAAAGAAGCGGATTATGTTTGCGTTCTAGACACGGGCAGCACGGATGGAACTTTTGAAAAATTACAATCCTTAAACATTATTACAAAACAAAAAAAGTATAAAAATTTTAGATTCGACATTGCAAGAAATGACAGCATGGAATTAATCCCAGAAGACGCAGAGATTTGTGTTTGTGTTGATATTGATGAATTTTTCGTTCCAGGTTGGTCAAAAATTTTAAAGGAAAACTGGAAAGAAAACACAACTCAAGCGCGATATCGTTACACTTGGAATTTTAATCCTGACGGAAGCGAAGGTGTTGTTTTTATGGCAGAAAAAATTCATAAAAACAAACTATTTAAATGGACTCACCCTGTTCATGAGGTTTTAACTCCAAATAAAAAATTTAAAACCAACATCATCAACTTGCCACAAATTCAACTCAATCACATGGCAGATAATACTAAATCTCGAGCATCATATCTTCCTCTTCTCGAGTTGTCTGTAAAAGAAAATCCAACTGACGATAGAAATGTTCATTACTTAGGAAGAGAATATATGTTTTACGGACATTATGATAAAGCAATTGAAACTTTAAAAAACCACCTTGATTTACCAACAAGTCAATGGAGTTTAGAGCGTTGCGCGAGTTTAAGATATATCGCCAACTGCTATAAACATAAGAACGATCCCATAAATCAAGAACATTATCTTTTGCTAGCAATTTTAGAAGACAATTCAATGCGTGAACCTTATTTTGATCTTGCCGTTTTCTATTTTGAACAAAAAGATTATGTGAAATCTGCCTTATTTTTCAAGGAAATGCTGAAAATTCAAAACAGACAGTTAAACTACATTTCATCACCTCACTGTTGGGGTAGTTTACCTTACGACTATTTATCTCTTTGTTTCTATTATTTCGGAAACATCACAAAAGCAGTTGAAAATGTTGATATTGCAATTACTTTAAATCCATCAGACGAAAGATTAAAAAACAATAAAACATTTTTTCTTAATCAAAATTAAAAAAGAAGGAAAATCCTTCTTTTTTAATTTCCAAATTGACTATTAAACAATTCATAATAAAAGCCACCCTTTTCAAGGAGTTCTTTAGGTGTTCCTTGTTCAACAATATTTCCCTTATTCATAACCAAAATAACATCTGCATTTTCAATTGTTGAAAGTCTATGCGCCACAATGAAACATGTTCTACCTTCCATCATAACATCCAAAGCCTCTTGAATTTTCATTTCTGTTCTTGTGTCAATATTACTTGTTGCCTCATCTAAAATCATCATAGGAGGTTTCAACAACATTATCCTTGCAATACACAACAATTGCTTTTGTCCCGCGCTTATATTATCTGCACGTTCAGTAATGATTGTGTCATATCCTTGTGGCATTTTTTCAATAAACTGATGAGCATTTGCAAGTTTGCACGCTTCGATAATTTCATCCATACTTGCATCCGGTTTGCCATATGCAACATTATCTTTTATGCTGGCATTATACAACCAACTTTCTTGCAAAACCATACCATAAAATTGTCTGAAAGATTTTCTTGTTACTTTTCTAATATCTTTTCCACTTACTTTAATGCTACCATCATTAACATCATAAAATCTCATCAACAAATTAATTATAGTACTTTTACCACATCCTGTTGGCCCAACAATCGCAACTCTTTGCCCTTGTTTTACATCCAAGTTTAAATTTTCAATAAGTTTAAATGCAGGGTCGTAACTAAATTTAACATTTTTTAAATTTACTTCGCCATTACATCTTTTCATGTTAATTAAATCACTATCATCGATTTCATTTTCTTCTTCAAGAAGGTTGAAAACTCTACTAGCACTTGCAATCGCCACATTCAAATCTGCAAAAATGCTTGTTATATCATTAAAAGGTTTTGTAAAATTATCTGTAAAACTCAAAAAACTTGAAATTTTACCTACCTTAATCTTCCCTTTCAAAGCAAAAACAGCACCAACAACACCAACAACACCATAAAGTATTCCATTAATCAATCTTGATGCTGGATGCGCCAAACTAGCATAAAACATTGATTTTTCACTCGCTTGATACAACTCTTTATTTATCTCTTCAAAGTTTTTGGCGGTTGCCTCTTCATTGTTAAACGCTTTAACAATTTTCATGTTTGTTATCATTTCTTCACTATAGCCACTTGCTTGCCCCTGTGTTTCAACTCTAACACGATACATCTTTTTACTTTTATTAGTTATTTTAAACGCAACAACAAGTGACATAGGCGCAAGAACAATAACGATAAGAGCCAAGCTCCAATTTAAAGCTAACATCATAATCATAACAACCACAACTTGAAAAATTCCACAAACAATTGATTTGAACCCTTCCAAAAAACCATCTGTTATATTTTCAACATCGCTAACCATAGTATTCATTATATCTCCATGCGAGTTATTGTCTATATATTTAATTGGCACTGAATTAAGTTTTGAATAAAGACTATTTCTGATTGATTGACTGGTTTTATACGTTAAAATATTCATAAAGTAACTTCCTAGCCAACTGAACAATGAACTTGCAATGGTTATCACAACAATTCCACCTAGATACTCATACAGCAAATTAAATTTAACTGCATTCACACCAATCAAAGTGTCAATTGCAAGGCCACTTAAAATTGGAATGGTCATATTTAACGCAATCGCAAGCAAATCAAAAACAACCGACCATGCAAAAGAAGACTTATGCGGTTTAACATAAGTAATTAATTGAGATAACAATTTCTTATATCCTTTATCTTTTTTCATAATCAATCCTATTTCAACTCAAGCCATTTAAAACGTTATTAATTACCTAAAATAATTTTAGTTGCATAAGCGAAAACAACAAGCAACTTTCATTTAAATATTATCCGCCCTAGAAAGTTGATTGATTGTCTGAAGCGACTTAGCATAAATTTTGGTCGCTTTGCAACAAAGTGTGCCATGCGTTTAGCGAACGGCAACGAGCAACTTTCCTTTTATTTACTTTGCGATTCGTAAATTTCTTTATAAATTTCACAATTTTTAACTAGGTCTGCATGTTTTCCCATTCCAACAACATCACCATTGTCAAGAACAATTATCAAATCAGCATTTTTAATTGATGTTGCACGCTGAGAGATATAAATAGTTGTTGTGTTAAGTTTTTTAATAGCTTTTCTTAATTTCGAATCGGTTAAAAAATCTAGAGCGCTACTACTATCATCTAAAATCAACAATTCCGGATTATCAATTAAAGCTCTTGCAATGGTTAATCTTTGCATTTGACCACCACTAACATTTTTTCCGCCCGCCATGATTTGATGATCCAAAGTATTATTCCATTCGCTAACAAACGGCCATGCTTGACTTATTTTTAAAGCTTCAATTATTTCCTCATCTGTTGCATTTTCTTTTCTTAGTTGCATATTTTCTCTCAAACTACCACTAAATAAAATGCTACGCTGTTGAACAATGCTTATTTCATGACGAAGTTGTTCTAGAGAAAATTCTTTAATATTTTTACCTTTATACAAAATCTCACATTGGGTCACATCGTAAAACCTTGTCATCAAACTTGCAATTGTCGTTTTTCCACTACCAGTTCCACCAATAATTCCAATAGTCTGACCTGGATATATTTTAAAAGACAAGTCCTTTATAAACGATTTCTCTTTCACGTCAAACGAATAGTTAAAACAAACATTATTAAATTCCATTAAGGCTTCATATTCAAGTTTGTTGTATTTTTTTACTTTTTCCAAATTTTTTATGCTCGGTTCAGTAATCAACACCTCATCAACACGTTTCAAACTTGCTCCAGTTCTAACCATCATTGCTATAATTTGTGATAACAACAAAAGTGAAATTGAAATAATTGCAACATAGTCAATAAGAGCTATTATATCACCCTGTGTCATTCTACCAATATTAATTTG
Source organism: uncultured Lachnospiraceae bacterium (assembly GCA_964614965.1). Taxonomy (GTDB): domain Bacteria; phylum Bacillota; class Clostridia; order Christensenellales; family UBA1242; genus Onthoplasma. The sequence continues at coordinate 22,555 of CAZTNT010000002.1, forward strand.
CCAACCACCAACAGCAAGCAATGAAATTGTTGCAATGTCCACAATCATGAAAATAATCGGATCGAGAAGAGCTGAAATTTTAGCAACCTTTATGCTTGTTGTTGTGTAATCCGCACTTGCCAACTCAAATCTATTTTGCTCATCTGATTGTTTATTGAAAGCTCTGATAACCCTCGTTCCTGATAAATTTTCTTTTGTAATTTTGCTAATTCTATCAAGTTTATTTCTTATTTGCTGAAAATAAGGTGTTGTTTTCTTTGTGTAAAAAATCAAAATAATTATCAACAATGGTATCAACACTAAAAACACAAGTGAAATTTTAACATTGATCATTAAACTCAAAACAAACGCACCAACAAGAAGGAATGGAACTCTTAAAATTGTTCTCATAAACACACCAATAGCGTTTTCAATTTGATTTATATCGTTGGTTAAACGATTCACCAAAGAAGCAGTTCCAAATTTATCCAACTCAGCATGTGAGAATGTTGAAACTTTTTTAAAAACATCACTTCTCATTGAAGCAGAAATTCGTGTGCTGGTAAGTGACGCACATTTTTGACCAATCACAGCGAAGATAAAACCTAACACATTCAAAACTACCAACAAAGCGCCAAATCTGATTATTGTTGAAATGTTCTGCATTCCAACACCATTATCTATAATCTGTGCAACAATAATAGGATTCATAAGTTCAAGCAATGCTTCAAGCAATTTAAAAACTGGTCCAAGAATCATGAACCATTTATGCTTTTTAATATACCCCATTAACATTTTCATCTGTTTTAATTATACACCATTGAAAAAATTTTTTACAATTAAATTTAACATTTAAAAAAATATTTTTATAAAGTTTTTATTTAAAATATAAAATAAAAAATTTGCGCAAAAATAAAAAATACCATATATTAACGGTATTTTTTATGGAATTTATTAACTTTTTGTTAATTTATTAAATTTTTATTATTTCAATCGCTTATCGCCAGACACCAACTGAATTGTTATTGATAAATTTTTATTTGCAAGACGGCTAAAAATTCGTTCATCATATCTATCTAAAATATTGTCTAATGATAAATTTGTTGAAATTAATGTTGCTTTATTGTTGATTTGACGTGTGTTGATTAAATTATACAAATACTCTTTTGTTACATTTTTCAACACTGGCTCAGTTCCCAAATCATCAATTATAACAACATCAGCATTCAAACAATCTGCAAACTCAAAAGATTTTCCCATGTGATAAAGTCTTGCCAATTCATTAACTTCGAAAGCAGTTTTATAAAAAACAACAACTCCTTTTCTTATCAATTCATTTGCAACACACTCAAGCAAAAATGTTTTTCCACATCCTGCTCCACCAATGATGTTGATATTTGTTTTTGTGATGTTAGGATATCTCGCACACCATGTTAAAAGCAAATCACTTGCTTTAACATCTGTTTCATCCATAATATCTTTATTTAAATCATTGAAGCATTTGAAATCTGATTGACTACTCGCCCTCATTGACAACTGCATATTTAATTCATTAGCTAAGCATTTGCAAATTCTCCCACCTGCAACACCAGTGTCATTACAAATTTTACAATCATAATTTGGATTTAATTTTGATTGATCAATATTATTCAAAGCTAAAAAATTATTAATTTTCATTTTTAGTTCATCAATGTCATGTTTTAATTTTAAGGTCTCTTCAACCAAATCTGTTTTAGCTAATTCAAGTTGTTTTTTTGTGAGGTTAGTGTACATTTCATTAAACTCAGAATCAACTCTTAATTTTTGAATGAATTCCTCACATTCTTCTTGCGCCTTATATCGTTTAACCATGAAACTCTGTTTAATGCTGGTGAGTAACTTCTGTTTGTTCACACTACACCTCCACTTCATCAAGATTTGAAATCAAACTCTTGATTTGTTCTTTTGAATATTGATTATGTATGAAAGAAGCTGATTCTTCCACTTCAATGTTGAATTCTTTTGCCTTATCAATCGATTTAATTCCTTGAGAGTTCCAATTTGCCAAAATCTTATTTAAATATTGCATTGCATTGGCTTTATCTTTGCTTAAATTAGCTCCATGCAAAATAACTCCATCTGAAAAGCCCCAATCGCTAGTCCATGTTGAATAAAAATTTCTGTCAATATTGTTAACATTTCTGCTCAAATTCAATTCAGTTAAAATATGTTTAATTTTTTCATCGACTGCTAAATTATCATTCATATATTGCAAATATGCTTGAATATTAATAATTCCTAAGCGGAACAACTTATTAACAATATTATTTAATCCTTCCAACGTTTTAATTGACGACTTGAAACAATTGTCTGCAACCAATTTTAAAGTTTCAACATCAAACCCCATGTTTACCCATGGAACAATGTAAGTTTCAATTTCCTTTGTTAAATCTTCATAGTAAATTCCCAGTTCTTTATTAACCGCAACAGCAATTGAAAATAAATTTTCTTTTTCATTTTCATAATTTTCAATTTCTGACGTTGACATCAATTTCATTTCAAAATATTTCGTTAAATTATCATCTAAAACATTTACATCTAATTTACGTTTTTTATTTTTTAATAACTTAACAACAAACAAAACAACATTTAATTCAAACCCATACAAATTTAGCCATTTGTTAATCAATTCTTTATCTTCAAGTTGAACTTTACGTTTTGTTCCCATTTGAGATAAAATCAAACTCATCTGATCATCAACAACGCCAAGTTCAGAAATTTTTTGTTCCACTTGTTCTAGTGTTATGATGTTTTCTCTTGCCCAATCCTTAGCAACCGCAATAACGTATTTAGGATTTAAATTAAAACCTTTATTGTCAACACAATATTTTATTATTGCAAGCATTGCATCTTCTTGAATATGATGCTTTTCGATTAAATTATAAAAATCAGCATAATCGTTTGGCATAATCATACGTTCGCCAATAAGTTCTTGTGCTTGAATATTAAAGTTTGTATATTTATCAACTTGGAATTTTTTAACACCAACTGAACTCGCATTGATTGGGAGGAATCTTACCTCAATTGGATTTGTTGAAAGCACTTGAACTAGTCCCATATCTTCCCAATATTTAAATAAAGATATAACATCATCTTCGCAAACATTTAAGGTTTTTGCAAAATAAGATAAGTTGTTGTCACCATCATCAGCACTGTTGCATTTATGCAATCCCAACAGATACGCTTTAACACAAAGGTCTGGAGCTTTCGGCAAAAAATCAGTGATAAACACATTGTCTATCAACGTTTGATTTTTACTTTGATAACTTGGACTAAACTTACAAAATGACATATCTATATCATATCATAAAAATGCTTATTTGTAAATTAAAACTGCAAAATAGATATCCACAATTTCAAGTTCTAATGTGGACAACTTGTGCATAACTTACAATATGAAAAAGTTTTTTATCATTTTAGTTTCTTTTGCACTTATTTTTTCCGTTTCCGGATGTAAGAAAAAAGACAATCTTAACTCTTTATCACAAGATTTATCATTGTACGAAATTGAATTAGATGTTGACACTGAAACAAAATTTGTTAAAGCAACTCAAAACATTACCTACATCAACAACACTGAAAGCATTTTAAAAACCATCAAACTTCACTTGTATCCTCAGTATTTTGAAGAAGGTGCTACTAGTAAAATTATCTCAAGCACAAAGATGAACAATGCTTATCCAAACGGAATGAGTTTTGCCGAGTTTGAAATTGATAGAGTTCAAGTGGACAATGTTGAAAAAACAATTGTATATGATTGTGAATTTGACAGTATCTTATGTGTTGAATTAAATTCTAGTTTAATGCCAAGCGAAAAAACTAACATCTACATTGAATATTCGTTCACTCTACCAAACTGTTGTCATCGTTTTGGTTATGGCGATAATACAATAAATCTTGCAAATTTTTATCCAATTGTGTGCGTTTTCGAACAAGACTCATTCAACACCAACGGTTACAATGCCAATGGTGATCCATTTTATAGCGAAATGGCAACTTATAAAGTAAATGTCATAACCAACAAGAAATATGTTGTTGCAGGAACTGGCGATAAAATTGATGAAAAAGTGGAAAATGGTAAAAAGAATGTATCCTTTGAAGCGAAACTTGTTAGAGATTTTGCACTTGTCTTAAGCGATAAGTTCCAAGTTATAAGCGAAAATATCGATAATGTTAATGTTGAATATTATTATATTATTGACCAAAACCCATCAGATTCTTTGAAAGCTGGCGTTGATTCAATTAAGACCTTCTCTAATTTGTTTGGTGATTACCCTTATTCTTCATTTTCTATTGTCGAGAACGACTTTATGTATGGCGGAATGGAATACCCAAACTTAATCATGATAAGCAACTCAATTGAAAACAAAGATGATTATTTAAATGTAATCATTCATGAAACCGCTCACCAATGGTGGTATGGAATGGTTGGAAACGACGAGTTTAAATATCCTTGGCTTGATGAAGCCTTAACTGAATTTTCAACACTTTTATTTTATGACCAAAACGAAAATTACAATTTAACCCATGAAAAAATGGTTAACATTTCAAAAGATAATTATTCTCTTTTCATCTCGGTTTATGAAGATGTTCTCGGCACAATTGACACGAGCATGCGAGCAGTTGATGAATATTCGACTGAACCAGAATATACCTATTGTACTTATGTTAAAGGTGTGTTGATGTACGAAAGTTTATATCAACTCATCGGAGAAAAAGCTTTTATTAAAGGTCTTCAAATATATTTTGATAACAACAAATTTACAAACGCAACACCTGATGAATTAATTTGTTCATTTGAAGAAGCATGCAAAAGTGATTTAACCAATTTTTTCTCCAGCTGGATTGAAGGAAAAGTAGTTATACGTTAAAAAGCAAGAACATCTTGCTTTTTTCTTTCCGCCAATATTATTTATTAAACATAAAATTATTTTGTTTAAAATCTTTAATATGATATAATTAAAATAGTCAAAGGAGAAATTATGTTAGAATTAAAAGTGAAATATTTCACAGATATTGAACCAATTAAATTTATTGAAAATAAGAGCGACTGGTATGACCTTCGTGCTGCTGAAGAAGTTGAAATGAAAGCAGGAGAATTTAAACTCATTAAGCTTGGAATTGGAATTGCTTTACCGGAAGGATATGAAGCAATCATCGCACCAAGAAGTAGCACTTATAAAAATTATGGCATTATACAAGCAAATAGCATTGGTGTTGTTGATGAAAGTTATTGTGGAGACAACGACCAATGGATGTTTGCCGCAATCGCTCTTCGTGACACAATTATTCACAAGAATGACAGAATTTGTCAATTTAGAATTTTTGAACATCAACCACCTCACACAATCACAACCGTTACCCGACTTGGCAATACAGACCGTGGGGCTTTTGGCTCAACAGGAAAACAATAATTATGTATATATTGTCTCAAGTTTTAGTGGTTATCGCAGATATTTTATTCGTCGCATCAATGTTCACAAGAAAAAAATCTTTGCTTGTTGCTCTTTTATTTGTATCGGACATTGTTTTTGCAAGTCACTACTTATGTTTAGACGGGGGATTAACTGGCGCCACAACAATTTTTATTGATGCAGTTTATTTGATTGTTATGTTCTTACTTGAAAAATATAACAAAACAAAATTCAATTTAATCCCAACAATATTAGCTATGGCTCTCACAATAACGTTCAGTGTTATAACGTGGCAAGGAGCAATTTCTCTACTTCCAATGTTCTCAATGTTAATTTATTTAACAGGTATGATTTTCACAAATCTAGTGTTTGTTAAATCTGGTGCATTATGCAGAAATATTTTAAACATAATTTACATGTTTTTAATTGCATCATATGTGGGTGCAAGTTTGGAAATTTGTGTTGCAATTAGCACAATTGTTGGTTTAATTTTAACAATAAAAAATGCAAGAATAAAAATCCACCAGATAATCTGGTGGTTTTTCATTTTGAGGGTAAAACCCTCT
>CAZTNT010000003.1:0-2149 GCA_964614965.1 uncultured Lachnospiraceae bacterium
TTTCTTTTTTTATTTTTACCACACTTACTCCTACCATTGTTTTTTTTAACAACAAGACAATTTTACCATGTTTAATTTTAAAATGTCAAGCAGTTTAAAAGGAATTGTTCTAAAATATGGCAATTTTAAAATAAGAGTTGTTTAAAATCATAAAAATTTCTATTATATTAATATGTATTTAAAACCTTTAAGAAAAAAGTTAAATTTAACACAACAACAAGTTGCGGATAAACTCGATATTAAACAGACATCTTACTCTTATTATGAAATTGGGAAAAACGAACCAGATATCAAAACTTTAATTAAGCTTGCGAATTTTTTCAAAGTTCCAATTGATACATTAGTTGGAAGAACGTTCCACAATATAGACTTTTCAAAGTTTACTGACACGCACTATGAGTTAACAGAAAAGATTGCATCATTATCTGAAGTTCAATGCGAAAAATTGTTAAGTTATATCGATGGAATGAACAATAAATAATTCGACATTTTAATGCACTATTTGGTGCATTTTTTATTTATTTGAAAATCTTTTTAAAAATCTATTTAATTTTTATAAAAAAGTGATATAATTAGCAGGTAATATTTTTAAGAACAAAAAAAGGAGAAACTAATGGAAAATTTTAAAACTATTCCAATCACTCTTGTGACTGGTTATTTAGGAAGTGGAAAAACAACATTATTAAACCACATTTTAACAAACACTAAAGGATATAAATGCGCGGTTATTGTTAACGACATTGGCGAGGTTAACATCGATGCTGACCTAATTGAAAAAGGCGGAATAGTTAATAAACGTGAAGAAAGTTTAGTAGCTCTTCAAAACGGTTGCATTTGTTGCACCTTGCGTCAAGATTTAATTGAACAAATTCATGACATTGTTAAACAAAGAAAGTTTGACCACATCATCATTGAAGCAAGTGGCATTTGTGAACCTATTCCAATCGCACAAACTCTCAACTTTTTAACTGAAAGTTTTAAGCAAAATAACATGCCAATTTACTGCAAACTTGATGCAGTTGTCAGCGTTGTTGACACGCTTAGAATGGTTCAAGAATTTGGTTGTGGCGACGAACTTGTTAAAAAAGATATTGATGATGAAGATATTGAAAATCTCGTTATTCAACAAATTGAATTCTGTGATATTCTCATTATGAACAAAGTAAGTGAAGTAACGCCAGTTGAACTTGCAAGAGTTAAGAAAATTATTAAAAATCTTCAACCAAAAGCCAAGTTGATTGAAACAGATTTCTCACGAGTTAAAATGAGCGACATTTTAGATACAAATTTATTTGATATGGAAAATGTTTTAACATCTGCTGGTTGGTATCAAGAAATTGATAAAGATATTGACGAATTAGATGATGATCATGACGAACACGAAGAGCACAATCACCATGAACACAAATATCACGAACACCATCACCATGATGATGAAGACGAATATGATGAATGTGATTGTGACCATGAAGACTGTGATTGCAAGGAAGATGAACATGGTCACAAGCAACATGATGAACATTGTAAACATCACCATCATCACGAGCATTGTCATTGTCACAACCATGAACATGGCGAAACTGAAGAATACGGAATTGGAACTTTTGTTTATTTCAGAAGAAAACCTTTTGATAGATTGAAGTTTGAAGATTTTGTATCTCGCGACTGGGGCAAACAAATCATTAGAACAAAAGGTTTGGTATACTTTAGCGACAACAACAAAATGTCATTCATATACGAACAAGCAGGAAAACAAAAAATGTTAACAGAAAATGGACCATGGTACGCAACCTACCCAAGAGAACAAGTTCAAAAACTTTTAGAACAAGATGAAAAGTTCAGAAAGGATTGGGACGAAATCTATGGAGATAGAATGATCAAACTTGTGTTCATCGGTCAAAAAATTGATAAACAAAAAATAATTGAAGAACTAAATAAAATTTAACAAAGAATCCTAAAATTTAGGATTTTTTTAATTTTTTACATTATTTATTAATAACTATTGAAAAATTTTATTTTTATGATATAATATAAATATAAAATTAATTGTTGGTCTTGGCAATCCAGAAGGAAAATATTCAAACACTTAACTCGGCTCTATAAATTTCGCTCGAGAATTGTGTTTTTACTTATTCTATTTTTTAAGGAG
>CAZTNT010000003.1:2249-26031 GCA_964614965.1 uncultured Lachnospiraceae bacterium
TTTTTATGAAATTAATTGTGGGTCTTGGCAATCCAGAAGGAAAATATTCAAACACTTAACTCGACTCATAAATTCGTTCGAGAATTGTGTTTTACTTATTCTATTTTTTAAGGAGTTTTTATGAAATTAATTGTGGGTCTTGGCAATCCAGAAGGAAAATATTCAAACACATATCACAACACAGGTTTTAATGCTGTGGATTTTTTTGCACGCAATCAAGGGCTTAAATTTTCAACAAACAAATGCAGAGCTGAAATTGCAAAAGGAGACGGCTTCATTGTTGCAAAACCTCAAACTTACATGAACCTTAGTGGTGATAGCGTTTATGAATTAAAGAAATATTTTAAAATCTCTTTAAGTGACATTTTAATTGTTTTTGATGATATTGATTTACCAAAAGGTAAAATTCGTTTTAGGCTTGCAGGTTCTGCAGGAACTCACAACGGTTTAAGAGATATTGTTAACAAAGTTGGAATCACTCCTCGTCTTAGAATTGGAATTGGTCGTGATGCTTCAATGGATTTAAAAGATTATGTTTTATCTAATGTTGATCAAGCCAGCAAGCCAATAATGAATGAAGCTTACATTAAAGTCGCGGACTTAATTGAAAAGTTTATTGCAGGTGAACTATGTCAGGATACAACAATATAATTGAAAACATAGGTAAATCAACAATATTTTGCAATAATTTGGGATTTGGTGAACAAGGTGCAGTTTTAAATAAAATTGGCACCAGCATTTACATTTGTGCAAATGTTGAAAAAGCAAGACAAATGAAATCTCAATTGGATGCACTTTCTCAAGAAAATGTTCTTATTGACGAATTCTCTCGCCCTTTTACCCTATCTAAATTTCAAAGTAACGAAAGCAAAATCGATTTAATAAAAACAATCTACTCCATATGCTTTAACAATCCTGTTATCATAAGCGCTAGTAACATTTTCTTTTCGTTCCTTCCTGATATTGAAACATTCAAAAACAATATTCTCACACTACAAAAGAATTCAGATTATGAGATTGAGCAAATTGAACAACAACTAGTAAGCATTGGATATAAAAAAGTTGAAAGCGTAACTTCTCGTGGAGAATTTTCTAGACGTGGAGATATTTTAGACATATTTAATATTATTGACGACAATCCAACTCGTTTTGATTTTTTTGATACCAGCTTGGAAGACATTCATTCTTTTGACTTTTTAACATTTGAAAAAATTCAAAATTGTTCAAATTTAAAAATCGTTCCAAACAAGGTTGCAGTTTTAAGTCAAGAAGAAAAAGAGCACATTCTTAATAAATTAAATGAATTGAAATTAGAAAGTAATGTTATGTTTGATTTAATTGGGGCAATTGAACGCGATGAAGACGTTCCTCTAGAATTTTTATATCCTTTTTTAGATTCAATTCAACCCTTCACCAAACTCGGTTTACCAATTGTTATTTCAAACCCAATTCAATTCGAAACAATTTACAAAAACTCGTATACCGATTTTTTGAAAAAAATTGAAATATTTAAAAGTGATAAAATTGAAAAATGTTATAAAAATTCAAATAAATTATTAAATATTGATAATTTTTTCAATATTTTTTCAAATAATTTATTATTTTTTGACAATTCGGACTTAAATAACACTGATTTACAAATAAAATTTAACACAAAAAAATTAATAAGTATTGATTTCAAAACTGTTAATTTTTCATCTTTCTTATACAATATTCAAACTCTTCAAATTGAACTAAACAAATACAAAGACAAACAAATATATTTGTGTTTATCTTCAATGGATACTTACACTTCCATAAAGAAAATTTTTCTTGACACAAATGTTCCTTTCAGCGAAAACAAAAATTCAAAGGGTATCATTTTAACAACTCTCAACATCCCATACAATATATGTTTTTCTTCTGAAGATAAATTTTATATTGGTTCAACGAACTTTGCACACAAAAAAATTATCAAACAAGAAAGAAAACAAGCCATTAAATATCTTCCAAAAGCGGGCGAATATGTTGTTCACTCAACTCACGGAATTGGAAAATGTGAAGGTATTACAACTTTAAAAACTAATGGTATTGAAAAAGAATTTTTCAAAATAATTTATCGTGGCGGAGACACCCTTTATGTTCCTTATGAAAATGCAGACTGCTTATCATTATACATGTCAAACGGAGTTGCAACAAACTTAAACAAACTGGGTGGCAAAGAATTTGCAACACAAAAACTTAAAGCACAAAAATCAATTGAAGATATGAGTGAAGAACTTCTAACTCTATATGCAAAAAGAAAAGCAGTTAAAGGTTACAAATATCCAGAAGACGATTATTTATATACCGAATTTGAACAAGCATTTAACCACTCAGAAACAGCTGATCAACTTCAAGCAATTCAAGATGTCAAGCACGACATGATTTCAGGAAAAGTTATGGATAGACTTATTTGTGGAGACGTTGGATTTGGCAAAACAGAAGTTGCAATGCGAGCAATGTTTAAAGCTGTTATGGCTGGCAAACAAGTAGCCATTCTTGCTCCAACTACTATCTTAAGCTTACAACATTGTATGACCGCCACTAACCGCACAAAAGATTTCGGCATTAATGTCCAAATGCTTAACCGATTTGTGTCTTCAAAAGAACAAAAACAAATCCTTGAAGATTTGCAAGCAGGACGTGTTAATGTGATTTGCGGAACTCACAGACTACTTTCAAAAGATGTCAAGTTCAACGACTTAGGATTGCTCATTCTAGACGAAGAACAACGTTTCGGCGTTAAAGCAAAAGAACAAATTAAGGAAATGAAGAACAATGTTAATGTTTTAACCTTGTCCGCCACTCCTATTCCACGAACTCTTAGCATGTCACTTATGTCAATTCGAGATATAAGCATCATAAACACTCCACCGGTAAATAGATTGCCAGTTAAAACCTATGTAATGTGCTATAACGAAGATATCATTCTAAATGCAATCAATGATGAAATTAATCGTGACGGGCAAGTTTTAATTGTTTACAACAACATTGAACAAATTTATAAAATAGCAAACAATATAAGTGAAAAATTAAAAAACCCAAAAGCCGTTTTTGATGTTGCTCATGGTCAAATGAGTGAAACTGCTTTAGAAAATGCAATCAAACGCCTTTATGATGGGCAAACTAACGTTTTTGTTTCAACAACACTTATTGAAAATGGGGTTGACCTACCAAAAGCTAACACTCTCATCGTTTTAGATAGTGACAAATTAGGTTTGAGTCAAATGTATCAACTGCGCGGACGTGTTGGAAGAAACCAAGAGCAAGCATATGCATATTTCACCTACGATAAAGAAAAATTCTTAACTGAAGAAAGCACAGCACGCCTTCAAGCAATTGCTGAAAATATAGAACTTGGAAGCGGATTCAAAATCGCAATGAGAGATTTACAAATTAGAGGAGCTGGAGAATTGCTTGGAAAAACTCAACATGGACATATGATTAAAATCGGTTTTGACATGTATTCCAAACTTCTCAACGAAACTTTAAGAAAATTGAAAGGTGAAAAAGTTGAAACTGAACGAGAAATTAAAATTGACATTGCTGTTGTTTCAAAAATCCCTTATTCATTTGTTGCAGACGAAACCGAACGATTAAAAATTATTGCTAAAATTTCAAATATTGTCAATAAAGATAGTGCCCGCAATATTTTAAATGACCTCTTGGGAGAATATGGCAAATTACCACAAGAAATTTACCAACTAACAAACATCGCCCTCGTTAAAGCAATGGGAATAAAACAAAAGGTCAAATTAATAACTATCACTAAAACAAGAATGGCAATAACCTTTTATGATGACATTGAAATTAAAGACTTAATGAAAAAAATTGCAAGATTCAATTACTTTAAATTTGAGAACACAACCCTCCCAACCATCGTTCTTGATTCAAACAATTTCACAATTCAGGGAGCAATCAACTATTTTATTGAATTTTTGAATGCTTAAATGCCTAAAATCTCTTGCCTTTTATTATAAAATCAATTATAATAGTCAAGAATTATATTTATAAATAAATATATTTGCTAATTTATTTACTAATTGGAGTTTATCGTGAAGAAATTTTCTGCTATTTTAATTTGCTTATTAATGATTATAACTTGCGGACTTGCAGGTTGTGCAACTTTTTCAATCGACAGAGTGAAATATTATAACGAAGTGCTTGCAACTGTTGATGAAACAAAAATAACCAGATTCGATTTATTGTCTGCTTACAATAGTTACGGCAATTCTTACTATGTTCAACAAATGGGTCAAAGTGAAAGTGAAGCTTTGCAAAACACACTTGACTTGTTGATTGATAGAGAACTTATGTATCAATACGCTCTTGACAACAATGAAACTTACAAACCAACAGCGTATCAAGTGAATGAAGTTGTTAAAGAAATTTTTGATAGTGTTGATTCTCAAATGGAAACATACATTAAAAAAGCAAAACAAATTTTAAACATTGACATTGAAGAATCCGACGATGAAGAAGAAAGTGATGAAACTGCTTACACTTTAGCTTCCTACACTTATTCACCAAGAGCCAAAGTTAAATCAAAATTAAATAATGGTGTTGTTGAATATTACATTGAATACATCACGCCGAAAGAAGATGAAACTTTCGAAAAACTTATTGATTCATCATATTTAACAAATTTCACACAACAAGGAACAATAAACGAACTTAAAACGAAATATTTTGAGCATTTGCGTGAAAACCTCAACTATGATGAAGGTGAAAATGCAACAGCTATTTATAACAAAATTCGAACTTTATTTGCTCAAGATTTGATTGATTATGAATATTATTTGCGTGACGAAAACGGAAAAGCGTACGACAAATCAACTGAAAGTTTATTTGATAGATACTTTGAAAGAACTTTCGATAGTCAAATTCAATCACAATATCTAGATAACATCCGTATTCATTACCTTGAAAACGAACAATTAAGCATTGATTTATTAATTAAAGAATATGATTATCTTTCTACATTAAGTTATAATGCATATAGCTCAAATTATGATGCTTATAACAATAAAATGAAAGACATTTCAACTGATGGAGACTCTGTATTATATCACCCTGAAACTGGTGCAAAATTTGGTTATTTCATCCACACTTTAATCAGTTTTGACGATATTAAAGAAAACCTTAAATTGCTCGAAAACGAAAAAGACCCACAAAAATACGAAGAAAAATATAATGAATATATTGCAAGTTTAAAAGTGAAAGCAAGAGATTCAGAAACTGGACTTGTACCTGAAGACGCTGAAGAACTTAGCCTTGCTCAGGTTATTGCAGAATATAACGAAATTCAAAGTTATTCTAATTATAATGAAAAACTTTCAGCGTTTATTAACTTCATGTTTAAATACACTGGCGACACAGCAACTTTAAGCGCTGGCATGCCATATGTGATTGGTTATGATCCATCATCTTACACTGGTGAAATAGATTCTAACAACAGTTTAACTGGAACATACAGTGCAATGGTGACAGAATTCACCAAAGAAGCAATTTCGTTAATGAAAAATAATGAAAAAGGAAGCATGAGCACTGCAAATTTAAGTGAAATTAATAATCTCTGCATAACAGAATATGGAATTCATTTATTGTTCTACGTTGACAATGTTAATGCTTATGATATTCCTTATAGTGATAATTCAAAAGTTTATATTCAAAATAATAACAAATTAAACGAAGAAAAATTCAATCTCTACACAAGAGTTATAAATCCATTAACAAAAGAAACTTACTTTGATAAAATGTTTGATATTGTTTACCCAGCATCTTCTGGTGAAGTTTATTCTTCAAATAATGGCTACACTGAGTATGAAGAAGAATTAACAACTTTAAGTGAGAAGTCTCATGAAGTTACTAAAAACATTACAAAAATCAAAGCAACAAAAACAACTTTATAAAAAGAAAGCATTTCAAATAATGCTTTCTTTGTTTTATTTTAATGAATAAAAAAATTTTCCTTTCACAAAATACAAATATCGAAAGGAGAAATAAAAATGGCAATGATTAAACAAAGAAAAAAAGTTTCAGGTTCAACAATTGCAATCATAACATTATCAATTTTGCTAATTGCAACTGTTGCTATTGGTGTGACATTAGCTTACTTTACTGCAAACACAACAGTGGCTGGTAACATTACACTTGGTGATCCTGTTACAATTTCTATCACACAAGGTGGAGCTTCTGCAAGTTCATTAACATTTGCTGGAGACGCATTACCAGGAACTGTTTATGACCAAGCAATTGGTGTTCTTGCTCCAGCAGACATGACTGAAGCATTAATGAGAGCAAAGTTAACAATCACCAACTCTGATGGTGCAACAACAAACGTTGATGCAGAAACAACAAACTCTTGGGTTGAAGGTGATGACGGCTACTATTATTATAATGGAAGCGTAACTGCAAATGCTAGCATTGATTTCATCACAAGCATTACAGTTCCAACAACTTTAACCAATGAAGATGCCAACAAAACATTTAACATTGATGTTGTTGTTGAAACAATTCAAAAAGCAAATAATGCTGCAAATAGTGTGTGGACCACTGCTCCAAGTGAATGGCTTGAAACATATTCACCAGTTCCTGCAAGCTTTAGAGTTTAAAAAAATGGACAAAATTGTCCATTTTTTTTAATTTGTGTTTAACCTTAATTTCAAGCAATGTATAGAAAATTAATTTATTTAACTCCTAAATCTAAATAATTGTTAGGATTAACTTTAACACCATCTTTTAGCATTTCAAAATGAAGATGTGCTCCTGTGTTCAACTCTTGAGCCATGCTTTCTGCAACTGTTCCTAAAACTGTTCCAGCGCTAACTTTTTCACCAATTGAAACTTTAACGTCTTGGTTTAAAGATTTGTAAACTGAAACTAGTCCATTGCTGTGGGCAATTTCAACAACAGTCCCTTCCAAATAGTTTGTGTAAACATTTGAAACTGTTCCATCACTAACAGTATAAACGTTTAGATCCTCACCAGCAACAAAGTCAATCGCTTTGTGAATTTCCCATTGTTTTAATGTATCATTAAATTGCAATTCACTTGCTGAATAATCTTTTGCAATAGTTGCATTATTCATTGGCACAACAAATGTTGTTGATGAAACTTCAACCGTTTCATTACCAACATTGGCTTCTGGGGTTGTATTTTTTACATTGACAACAGCAATTACAATTGCACAGACGATAACAAGTAAAGCAACAATCCCCGCATAGATGTAACTCCAGAATGCATTTTTCTTTTGATTAGTTTTTGTTTTGTCCATATTTTCCTCCACTGTGAAAATGATAGACAACTTTTTGTTTTTTATACATTTATGCGATGAATTTATTAAAAACTACCTAAAATTAATGGCCAACCAATAACCGAAACTTCATTTTGGGTTGCAATTTGAAGATTGATCTTTTGACCAAAAATATTCCTGTTTTCTTCAATTAAGGTAGAATAAGCATAAATAACAATTGTTCCATTATCTAAGTATTCCGTTTTAATAACTCGCGCACAAAGTGTTTCTAATGCTGAGCTTATTTCTAAATTTTCAATGACCATACTTTCACCAATCACATTTTCATTAACTGGAAAAGAATTCATATAACAAAATCCCAAATTTACACCATTTTTATCATTATCTGTGGATGTGTAAACAGTATATTCCCCTGAAAAATAATTTAACAAACTAAAACTATTTTCTTTTTCCACACCACCTAGAACAATCAAAAATATGGCCACCACAGCAACAATCTTCTTCATGTTTAATTATATTGCTGATTTAAGTTTTTTAAACATAAATGAGATAATTTTAAACACTAAAAATGTTGAATAAATATAAATATGCAATTAAATCGTTACTATTTTTGGCATACAATTTAACATCATGAATAACACTGTTGATTTTTTCATAATCAATTTCATAAAACATAATTAAGTCTAAGATTTTTTGTTTAGTTTTCAAGCAATAATTATATAAACAGTTGTAATTTAATAGGATAATGTTTGTGAATATTTCATTATTATAAAGTTTATAGAATTTTTCAATCATCACATCATCTTCTTTTGCAGATTTATAAACATCAACAAGCATTAAGTTTTGATTCTTAACACAAGTTATCAATGTGAGTATTGCATCAATTAACACTAAATCAACAAAAATCAAATCCTTAAATGCGGTATTCCCATGCTTAAGTATGTCAACATCAACACAAAAAGTTTCACTAGGCAATTGCTTAATAAAATTTAAAATATTAACATGAGAAATCTCTTGATTTAAGTTAGTTAAAAACCCGATGTTTAACCCATCCTTAACATTCTTGAAATAATTATAAAACGAATTGAAATAAAAACTAGAAATTGAATTTAAATCAACTTTAGACCTGTCTAAAAAAAGATAATCTTCTGATGATATTATGTGATTTTCGTTGTTTAGAAAAAATGGTAAAATAGCACCATCTTGAGGAATATAAACATTAATAAATTCAGCTCTATTAAAATCGCATTTTAGAAAACTATCAGTTTTACAAAAGTAGATAATTAATCTATAACCATTATAAATTTCATTTTTATCAATATTCTTAATGTTCATTTGATTGTAAACACAAGTTTCTTTGATAGATTCATAAACTTCACTAATTACAATGTTTGAGATACTATCATCAAACAATAACATAACTTTTTGATACTTAGCTTTACTCTGCACAATGTTTTTAATTTCTTTAATTGGCGATTCATAATATATATTCATAACTAAATGTTAGCATAATTTTTTCAACTTTAGTGACCATTAAAAAGTTGAAAATCCGCAAATATTGTTGAAAAAACAACATTTCTAGCGATTGTTCTTTTTTTACTTTACTTTTAATGTAAATTAATATAAAATAATATCTGTAGGAGGCAATCGTGGAACAAAAAATTGTTGAACTTATTGCAGAAAAACTTTGCAAAAAAACTGAACAAGTAACTCTTTCTGCTCGTCTTGTTGAAGATTTAGGTGCTGACAGTCTTGATGTTGTTGAATTGATTATGGCATTTGAAGATGAGTTTGGTGTTAGTTTACCAGATGAAGAAATTGCAAAAATGAAAACTGTGGGCGACATCGTAAATTTTATTGATAAACTTAAAAAATAAACTTATTTCCTGCACATTGCTTGAAATTTTAGTTTGTTGTAAAACACAAAAAAAGACCTATAATTTAGGTCTTTTTTTAAATCTTGTAATTATCAACAAGGTAATTATATAAATTTTCGAAGTCTGCTTCAAGTTCATAATAGTAAGTGTATGTGCTTGCTTTTGCAGAATCCGGAATCACATAAACTTTAACAAGATTTGTTCCTTCTGCTTCTTGAACAGTGAACACCAAATCATCATAATAAACATCGTTACCATTGTTGTCTTGAACTTTTTGCGCATTCACATAACGATATCTAACATAGAAACCACCATTTGATGGAAGTGTTTTACCATTGCTACTTGCTGCAATAAGTTTTGCTTTTTTGTTTAAAGTTCCATTAAACAAAGCAGTTAAAGCTTTTTCTTTGCTTGCATTGCTAATGTAATTAACAATAGTGTCAGCATCCGAAACTGCTCTTTCTTTAAGTGGATCATTTGAATTATAATTCACATAAACGTGAGTTGGTGTTGCACATTTAACACTATAATTAACATTAATACTTGCCATAATAATTGTTGCCAAAATCAAAATTCCAATGATTGACAAACTAACAATTGCTCCAATTTTTTTTGCCATAATTTTCTCCGATTAATTTGATTGTTTAAATTTATTTAAAAACAAGCGAATTAAGGGAGGTCTTATATCGAACTTTCTTCGTATATAATTTTCTCCGATTAATTTGATTGTTTAAATTTATTAAAAGAGAATTCTTTCTCCTACATCATATTACACTAAAATTAAATTTAATGCAAGTAAAAATTAGTTATTTTTATCTGAATCATCTTTAGAATCTTTTATTTCAGATACATTTTCTTGTGTGTTTTGAGTTGAATCATTATTTTCGTTTGCTTCTTCAGATTTTTTTAATTTTGCAAATTCAATTTCTGCTTCTTTCTTAATGTTTTCAAAATCTTCTTTTGAAATTACTCCTGCTTTTGCAAGTGCTTCAGCAGTTTCAACACGTTGCTTCATTTCACGTGTTTTATGCTCTTCAATTGCTTCTTTTTTAGCTTTTTCTTGAATCAAACGTTTCTCTTCTTCTTTTTTATCGATTGCGTTTTTAACTTCTTCCACACTTGCACCAGAATAAAGCATTTCAAATTCTTCTTTATAAATTGTTTCTTTTTCAAGTAAAATGTTTTTCACTTTTTCAATTATGCCACGTTTGCTTGAAAGAATTTCCTTTGCATTCTTATGAGCAGTGTCAATTATATTTTTAACTTCTTCATCAATTTTATTTGCCAATTCATCGCTATATGGCACTTGTTTTTGATAGTCACGACCAATAAACACTTCGCCACCATCACCAAAACTAATTAAACCTAATTTCTCACTCATACCCCATTCTGCAACCATTTTCCTTGCAGCTTTTGTGGCACGTTCAATATCATTTGAAGCTCCAGTTGTGATATCATCAAGCATAATTTCTTCTGCTGTTCTGCCTCCCAACATCATTGTAATTGTGTCGAGAAGTTTTTTCCTTGTCATGTGTGTTCTATCTTCTTCATCGAAAGTGAGAGTATAACCACCAGCATGTCCACGCGGAATGATTGAAATTTCTTGAACATTATCGCAATTTGGAAGAGTTTGTGCAACAATAGCATGCCCGGCTTCGTGAATTGCTGTTATACGTTTATCTTGTTCTGTTATTACACGAGAAACTTTCTTTGGTCCCATCAATGCTTTATTTAAGCCTTCTTGAATATCAACCATTGTGATTTTATATCTACCATCTCTAGCACAAAGCAAAGCAGCTTCGTTAAGCACATTTTCAATGTCTGCTCCAGCTAGACCGCTAGTGAGTCTTGCAATTCTTTGGAAATCAACATCGTCAGCCAGTTTTTTGTTTTTTGCATGAACCTTAATGATTTCTTCTCTTCCTTTAACATCTGGAAGATGAACATAAATTTGACGATCAAATCTTCCTGGACGAGTGAGCGCTGGATCAAGAACATCCGCTCTGTTTGTTGCAGCAAGAACAATAATTCCGCTGTTAGATTCAAAGCCGTCCATCTCAACTAAAAGTTGATTAAGGGTTTGTTCTCTTTCATCATTTCCGCCACCCATTCCGGCACCACGTTGACGACCAACAGCATCAATTTCATCAATAAACACAATACATGGTGAATTAGCCTTTGCATTGTCGAATAGGTCTCTCACTCTGCTTGCACCCACACCAACATATAGTTCAACAAAATCCGAACCAGAAATGCTGAAGAATGGCACTTTGCTTTCTCCTGCAACCGCTTTTGCAAGCAAAGTTTTACCTGTTCCTGGAGGTCCTACTAACAAAACACCTTTTGGAATTCTTGCACCAAGCTCAGTAAATCTTGCTGGATTTTTTAAGAATTCAACAACTTCTTGCAATTCTTGTTTTTCTTCGTCTGCACCAGCAACATCTTTAAATCTGACATTACTTGAAACAACCAATCTTGCTTTAGATTTTCCAAAACCAAAACCTTTGCTGTTTCCAGACATTGACTTAAATAAGAAAATTCCAAGTACAACAACAATTATAATGCTCAGATACGGCATAACTGTGCTGATCCAAGATTCACTCTCAAAAGAATACGTTGCATCTATAATAACAACTCCTTCTTTGAGAACAATGTTGTTGTTGGCGTCTTTTGTCCAATACTTATTAAAATTTTCATGACCTTCAACTTTTGCTTCTAAAATCACATTATTGTAATCATCAATGAAAGCCACAAGTTCGTTATAACTCATAAATGTGCAGTATGCATCAAGTTTTTTAGGGAAGTTCTTTTCTTCAACTCCGTCAACTTTTCTTATTCGCACTGTGTAGCCATAAACATCGATCTCAGCAACTTGTTGTTCTTGAACCATTTGTTGAAATTCTGTATATGAAATTTCTTTATTTTTATTATTGCTTGAAACTACCCAATAGATAATCAACACAGCAACTAATAAAATTAAAGCATAAGTAATTATTGATTTCCATGAGTTCTTTTTCTTTTTTTCCATTTTTTCACCTCAGTAATTTATATTATATCACAACTTGAAAATATTAACAAATCTTTTGAATAGAAATTATTTAAGAAAACCATAATTATAATTATTCCAAAGTGTGTTAATTTTATAATTAACTTTTAAGACAAAAAAGTTTACAAAACACTTATATTATGTTAAAATATCATCAAGGAGAAATGTCCATGGTTGCAACAATTGGTATCATCTTAGATATAATAATTATTGCCGTTCTGCTAATATTTGGCATAATTGGTCTAAAAAAAGGATTTTTTAAGTCAATATTGTCAATTTTCAGTTGGTTCATCTGTTTAGTTATTGCTTGTTTTGCTGCCAAATACGTTGCAAGTTGGATAAATGGGCTTTACAATTTTTCAGATTTAATTGGCAATGGCATTTCAAAAAGCTTAACCAAAAACAATGAATTTTTTGCTCAATCAATAAATGTTTATGAAGCAAGCGGAAAAGATGCGCTAATAAGTGCAATTCCTAGCGATGTAAACAGTTTGCTAAAACAATTGATTAAAGTTGTTTTCTCCAACACAAATGTTGACATGTCATCAACAAGTTCAATCGCGTCCGTTGTTGGTTCGGGACTTGGTCACATTTGCATGATAATCATTTCAGGAATTTTGGTGTTTATAGTTTTAAAAATTGCAGTTGCACTTTTAACAAAATTATTCAATAACATTTCTAAAACCAAAATTATTGGCGGATTAAATAAAATTTTAGGTCTTACTTTAGGTTTGCTTAAAGGGGGCTTGATTATTATTATTATTAATATTGTTCTCGTTGGACTTTCGCTTATGCCAGCTGTCAACAAAATGATTACACCATTAATTCAAGACAACACACATGTTGAAAAAGTTATTTACAACACCACTGATAAATTATTTGGTAAATATGTTATTGAAGGTGACACTGTGAAAAACTGGGTGGAAAACCTTTGGGAAAAAAGATAAAAATTTAAAAGGAAAAATATAAATGAATCTATTTGAAACACTTAAAGACAGAAATTTAATATATCAATCAACAGATGATGAAAAACTTAAAAGTTTGCTTAACGGTTCACCAATAACTGTTTACACTGGAACAGACCCAACAGCGGACAGTTTACACATTGGTCATTGTGTTCCTGCCTGCATAATGCGCAGACTTCAAAAAGCAGGTCACAAAGTTATAATTCTTGTTGGAGGTGCAACAGCCGCAATCGGTGACCCCACAGGAAAAACCGACATGCGTCCAATGTTAAGCCAATCTCAACTTAATCATAACATTGAAGGAATTAAACGTGCTTATTCAAAATTCTTGGATTTTGAGGGCGAAAACCCTGCTATTATTGTTAATAATGCCGATTGGTTCTCTGGTTACGACTATGTTAACTTTATGCGAGACGTGGGTGTTCATTTCAACGTTAATAAAATGATAACAAATGAAATATATGCAAAACGTATGGAAGAAGGTGGACTTACTTTCTTTGAAATGGGTTATATGCTTATGCAAGCTTATGACTTTCTATATTTAAATAAGGAATATGGTTGTCAACTTCAATGGGGTGGTGCTGACCAATGGGGAAATATTGTTGCAGGAACTGAACTTGGAAGAAAAATGAATTTCCTTGACGGAAAAAATCGTCAAATGATTGGTGTAACCAATCCGCTTTTATTAACTCCAGAAGGTAAGAAAATGGGCAAAACAGAAAAAGGTGCTATTTGGGTTGATAATGAAAAAATTTCCGCTTATGATTTTTATCAAGGAATTTATCAAACCCCCGATGCTTGTGTTGAAATGATGTTTGCCTTATTCACAGACCTTCCTATGAGCGAAGTTCGTGAAATGATTAAAACAGATATTGTTAAATCTAAAAAACGTTTGGCTTACGAAATCACCAAATTTATCCGTGGTGAAGCAGATGCTGTTGAAGCTGAAAATATGAGCAACAACTTGTTTGCTTCAAATCAAATAAACAAAGATAATGCTCCAACTTTTGAAGTGGAACTTGAAACTGATTCAATTGGTGTTCTTGACCTTCTTGTTAACGCAAAGTTTGTTCAATCAAAAGGTGAAGCAAGAAGATTGATTGGCCAAAAAGGATTATCGGTTGATGGTGAAACAATTCTTGACCCTGCTATGCAAATTTCAAAAGAACAATTAAAAGATGGTTTGCTATTTAAAAAAGGTAAAAAGAATTACTTGTTAATCAAATTAAAGTAAGATATTGCCTTTTTCCTGTCAGTTTCACAAACTGGCAGTAAAAGGCAAAAAGAATTATCTGTTAATCAAACTAAAATAAGTCAAAAATTAAAAAAACAAGTAAAATTAATCACTTGTTTTTTCATTGTTATTTTTACGTTGATTTTCATATCTATCAATCAAAATTGTTATTTCTTGCTTAAGTTGCACTGCACTTTCTTCAATGAAATGAATTGTGAATTTGTGTCTTCTATGATTCATTAGTTTAATCTCTAAACTTTTTGTGTTGATTTTAAAGATTTTATCCAAAATTGATTCTTTAACATTCATTTCATAAATATCTTTGAATTCCACTTTATAATTTAGCCAAATTGAATTTATCATAACAGCATTGTCATATAATTCACATTTATTAAAGGTTTTTGTGTTAACATACACCTTAAAACTTAAAGCAAATGTCATACAAAGCAAAGCTATGCAAATCACCCAATTATACCACATATTTAAATAAATAAGCACAAACCACACCGAAGCAAGCATTAAAGTGTTAAAGAAAATAATCATTGCAACAAAAAGTAAGAAATGTTGCCTCTCATTTAATTTAACATCTCTAATTTTTTCTCCTAAAACAACTTCAACTTCTTGATGTTTTTTTTCTTTTCTTTTGTTTTTCAAATTAACCTCTAAACATTAAATTTAAACACTATAATATCGCCATCTTGCACAACATAATCTTTTCCAACACTTGCAACTTTCCCTTTTTCTCTGCAAAGGTTGTAATCTCTAAGTGTTATCAAATCATCATACTTAACAACATCTGCCCTGATAAATCCACGTTCAAAATCTGTGTGAATTTTTCCTGCTGCTTGTGGAGCAAGAGTTCCTTTTTTAATAGTCCAAGCTCTAACTTCTTTTTCTCCAGCTGTGATGTAAGAAATTAATCCCAACAAATGATAGCTCGCAACAACCAATTTTTCAAGTCCGGAAAAATCAATTCCAAGTTCCATCTTAAACATTTCTCTATCTTCAGCAGACATGTTAACTAACTCTTCTTCTGTTTTTGCGCAAAGTGAAATAACTTCAGCATTTTCTATTTTTGCAATCTCTTTAATGCGCTCAATGTTCTGTTTTTGAAAATCATCAAGCTCATCAGCAGTGTTTGCAACATAGATGATTGGTTTTGTTGTGATAAGGAAAAAACTATCAACAATCTTTTTTTCTTCCGCATCGCAGGAAAGCAATCTAGCTGGTTTTTGTTCTTTCAACAATCCTAAAATTTTGTTTAACAATTCATACTCTTTTTGAGTTTGTGTGTCTGCTCCGCCACCATAAACTTGTTTTTTCATTTTATCAATTCGTTTTGTTACTGAATCGATATCAGCCAAAATCAATTCAAGATTAATAGTGTCAATATCGCGAATTGCATCAACACTTCCTTCAACATGAATGATTTTATCATTTTGAAAACATCTAACCACATGCACAATGGCATCTACTTCTTTTATATGGCTTAAAAATTTATTTCCAAGCCCTGCACCTTCGCTCGCACCTTTCACAAGTCCCGCAATGTCAACAAATTCAATTTGTGCAGGTATCACTTTGTTTGTGTGATAAAGTTCCGCAAGTTCTGTCAATCTATTATCAGCAACATCTACCACTCCAACATTTGGCTCAATTGTACAGAAAGGGTAATTTGCGCTTTCTGCTCCCGCCTTTGTTATCGCATTAAACAATGTGCTCTTGCCAACGTTTGGTAAACCAACAACTCCTAATTTCATGTAAAATCCCTTTTAATCGTCAAAATTTGTTATGTAATTATCATATTTACTTACGACAAATATAATATAATAAAATAGGAAAAATTTCAAGTGAAAAACATAATTAAGTATATATTTATTGGATTTATTCAAGGGATAACTGAGTTTTTACCAATTTCAAGCAGTGGACACGTTGTTTTGTTTGGAAGTCTTTTTGAATTGGACAATCTCCTTTTAATTAGTATTGTGGCACACATTGGAACACTGTTTGCCGTGCTGTTTTGCTATCGAAAGAAAATTTTTCAACTAATTCGCCATCCAAAGAATAAAACGAATTTGAACCTTATTATTGCAACCATACCAACCATAATCATCGTTTTACTTTTTAACAATTTCATTGAAGATCACTTTAGCACAAGTTCTCTTGTTTGGGGTTTCCTTATTTCAGCAATTTTACTTATTATAGCAGACCTAAAAAAAGATTGTTTGAAACCAATATCAAAAAGATCTGCCTTATACATGGGACTCGCTCAAGGATGTGCATTGTTGCCAGGAATTTCACGAAGTGGATCAACTCTTGTTTGCGGTTTACTTGTTGGAGTTGAAAAAAATGAAGCGCTAGACTTTTCATTTTTAATGAGCATCCCAGTGATTCTAGCCAGTGCAGTATATGAAAGCTTAAAATTGTTTAGTTCTCAAATCTCTGTAAACTGGCTTGGAATTTTTGTGGTTATGATTTCATCTTTCATTTTTGGAATTCTATCAATTAAAATCATGCTTAAAATTATGAAGAAAAACAAATTATATTATTTTAGCATTTATCTGATTGTTTTAAGTTTAATCATTTTGTTGTTTTTATAAGAAACAATTTCTTGACCATAATACTTTTTTGTTACATACAAAAAGAACTCTCAACGGGAGTCCTTTTTGTTGTGAATAAATGGTTTAGTTTATTTAGTTGAATCATAAACACCATCAGTTGCAATTGAAATTCTAATTTTTAAGTCATCATAATTTTCTTCTGATGTGTTAGCGTCGATTTTGAATAAATTATATATTGTAACAGAATCCAAATTGTTTTGCACAAGAACATTGAAAGCACCTGTTGTGCTATTTGCTGTCGTGCTGTTTCCTTGAGGAGTTGTACCAATTTCAATTTTTGAATTTTCTGCATTGAAATCATTTCCTGCAATCAGAACCACACCATGAATATATCCAGTCACTTGATTTTGCGCCCAGCTATCAGTTGGAAAATCAGTTGTTTCATCTAATCTTGTTTTAACCGCAACAGTACCTTTACCATCTGTGTTTGTTGTATTAAACACATTATTTGCAATAACAATATTATCACATGAAGTAGAGTACAAATTTAAATCAATTGCATGACCACCAGTTGTGTTACCCTCAAATGTACAATTAGCGATAATTAAATCTGTCACAGATGTTAAATAAAGATTTGTTGATGCTTCATTTGTTTCAAATGTACAATTATTAAACACTAAACCAACATTTTTTGTTGTTGAGAACGGAACTTTAAATTCACAATTTTCAAACACATAATTTAATCCATCAACTAAATTTTCACCTGCGTTAGTGTAGAATGTTGATGATCTCACTTGAGTTTCTGAATTTTCAGTGTTAACCAATTTTCCACCATAATATGTTTTGTTTGGCACAGCTGTTAATTCATAATTAACACCACAATATTCACCATTATCATTCATCAAGGCAACATATAAATGAAGTAAATTTCCTGAAACAAAATTTAATTCTGCTCCGTTATAATCATATTCAAGATAAAGCGATTCAACGTTGCCACCATTTAGAACCAATGTTCCAATCTCATCATCAGCATTCACAAAACAGTTTCCTAGTGTACCTTTTGTGATTGTTGCTTGAGAGTTTTCATCAATATATAAATCAGCACCGTATTTTGTGTAATCAGTAACATTTGCATTATTGCCATATATTGTGCCATCTTTAATTTCAAGTGTTGCACCATTTGTTAGGTAAATTCCTCCAGACATAAAATCATCAGTGCTTTTACCATTAGTTATTGTTGCACCATCAATCACAACCTTTCCTGCAAAAGCCGAAACAGCACGAGCAGATTGACCGCCATTAACAACAATATCTTTCAAAGTTAATTCAACCGCAGGATCAGTTATATGAAACATTGAAGATACTTTTTTGTCATTATATTTTGTTCCTCCAATGTTAGCATTTGCTGTAATAACATAATTATTTTGACCATCAATCACTATTGATTTATTTACATTCACAACTTTATCAAGAACCATAGCATTGTTTAAAACAACAGTCTCACCTTGCTCTGCATTGTCAATTGCATCTTGAATGTTTGCATAGTAAGCTTTTAAATTACCAAAAGAATCATTCAGTTGAACATAGTCTTTTACGTATGCTTTAACATTTGGAGCCACCAAATTATAATTTGGATTTGTGATTGACCAAACAATGTCATAAACATCACCATATTCAACTGTTGATAAATCAAAATCATCCCCAAATGAATAATCTAAACCTGTGTCATCACCTGAAATTGTTCCTTCTGTTGAATAAGCAAATGATGTGTTTAACTTACTTTTCATTAAAGTAACATCATTCATATAAACATATAAATTTCTTGGAACAATTGTAAGTTCAAGTGTTCCGCTTGATGTGAAAGTGTTGTAACCTTTTGCCGAAAGTTTATAATAAAGATTATAAGTTCCAACATCAACAAGCCCTAAATCTTTGATGGATTTGAAATCAGTTTTATTGTCCGCCAAAGCATAAGTCACATTTGCTTTTGTATCACTATAAGAAACTGTGACAGCATGAGGATTTCCGTCATAAACATATTCTGTAAATTCGTTAATGTTGATTTTGCTGATGTCAAAGTCTTTCTTCTTTTCGCCACATCCAGATATCATCAATCCACCGCATACAACGAATAATGCACAAATCATTATCTTAAGTGTTTTCATAATTCCCCCTTCAACACTGAATTTTATATAAAAATTATATCAAACTTATCGACAAAAAGCAAATAAATATTTTTAATTATTTAAATTATTTACAATATTTTAAAAATACATTATTTAATAAAAATAACTTAATATTTTTTAAATATTTTGTGATTTTTTTAAATTTTTATTAAAATATTAATTATTTTCTACACTTTTCAACAATATTTTAATTATTTTTTATATTTTTTCTAAAAAGTAAATTTATGAAATTTTAAAAACTTTAAAAAGCATTGACAAATTTTAATGTTTGTGATAATATAATATTACACGAAGGCGCAGTATTCTAGTCAACTATGCTAGTTGAGGATGCTGAAACAAGCATTGCTGGCATAACTATGAAGTTCGTGGTGCTGGCTTTGGTTGCCCAAACTGGGGCTGGTGCTGGGAGTTAAGATTTTTGGGTGGTGTGTAATGGCATACATACATAAGCCCAATTATCGCGGAGACCTAAGAGGGTAAAAACGGATCAAGACAAATCATGTTCGATTTTTATCGCTTGGGAGAGGAACCTATATGTGACGAAAGTTATGTATAGTGTAGCCTGCTTTGAGTGGATTGCTTGGGATAAAGCGTGAACTTGTTGTCATAGCGAAGTACAAGTTTGATAATAAGTTGCTTTTGAAATTGTGTTCGCAAAATAAAGATAAAATTAGCAGATGTTGTCAAGGAAAACTTCTAGACTGTTCGTGTAGAGACATTTTGGGGATTATAGTGTGGTCTCAGTGGCGATTCGGTGCAAGTTTTGCGTAAAGGGAAACCGCTTTGCTGGTAACGGGAAAGTGCAAAATTGGGAAATCCAACCGAACCTTATGCCGCAAGGTTTACTCAAAGTGTTGCCTTCGTAATTTGAAATTTCAGCTTAAAAGCTTACATATATGAAACAAAAATTAAACAAATCAAAACATAAAAAAACATGGATATGGCCGTTAATTGTATTTATTTTGGCCATATCTCTTTCTTTGCTTTTTAGCATTGCGAGTGAACTAGTTTTAAGCAAATCTGCAATTATTGTCGCAATCATTGTCATATTTGTGTTTATTGCCCTTGCAATTGTAACAGATATGATTGGTCTTGCTGTTGCATCAAGTAACATTGAACACTTCACAGCAATGGCAGCCAGAAAAGTTAAAGGAAGTAAACAAGCAATGAGTTTGGCAAAAAGTGCAGACAAAGTTAGTTCAGTATTAAATGATGTTGTTGGTGACGTTTGTGGCATTTTATCAGGTGCAGCAGGTGCTAGCATTGTTGCAAAAATCGCAATTGATAACGGCGGAAGTTTTATGTCAATCTTGATTCCATCACTAATTGCAGCAATCATTGCAGGACTAACAATTGGAGGTAAAGCAATGTTCAAGCGAGTGGCAATTCGTCACGCAAACTCAATAACCTTAGCATTTGCAAAGTTCCTAAACTTCTTTACAAGAAAAGGATAACATCTATTTTAATTTTACCCAATCACAAACAAAGTAACACAAAAAAAAGAGGACACACTTGTCCTCTTTTTAAATTAAAAAAACTTGTTTTGGATATGTTCTATCTCTAAACAAAAATGTGTCTGATTTAATTTTTAAAGTTTGAACCACTTGAATAACAACAGAAAGATTAATATTTGAACTTTGTTTATAAATTTCATTTAATTCATTTAATGTTATTCCACATTTTTTTGCAAAATCTTTTTTAGACAAATTGTTCTTTTGCAAATAATAATCAATATATTGCGTGTTCATAATTAATTCTTTTTCCATTTTAACCTCCTTTTATATTTGTTTTTGTAATCACATTAATAAATAATTAAACATTTTTAAAATTAGTTTCTTATTCTAATCATGATTACAATTGTAATCATGATAATAAATATATATTTACAAGTCAAGTGTTTGATAAAAATAGTTATCAAAATATATTTGTGATTACTATTGTAATATAATTTATATACGAGGTTTATATGGAAAAATTTGCAAAGCGACTAAAAGAATTACGACTTGAGCAGAAACTTTCTCAAAGAGAGTTAATTATAAAATTAAAATTTAAAATAACACAACCATCAATTGCCATGTGGGAACAAGGAAAACGAATTCCTAGTTTAGAAGCAGCTACTATTTTAGCACAATTTTTTAACGTAAGTTTAGATTATCTTGCTGGATTGGTTGATTTTAAATAACCTACGAAAAAAAGACTGAAAATTCAGTCTTTTTTATTACTCAAGAGCGCCGGTTGGCCATGTTCGCATTGGCCTCTCGGTTCCGTCCACTATAATCGTTCGATTAAACCATTCGCTTTCTTTTAAAATTGTTTCATTGTTTGAACATTCAACGCTATGAGTTCCGATTGTTTGCCCCACATTTGTGATTATAACAATATTTCCATTCATTGATGTGAATTGATCGTTATCCCAATCCACGCAAAGTGATGTTACATAAATTAATTCTGTGTATTTTGCAATCACATTAATAAATTCTTGCGTTGGGAATTGGTTGTCAATGTTATCAGTATATTCCTCACTTCCCGCACAACAACAAACACAAACAACTTTAGGTTGTATTGCCTCGATGAAAGCTTCGCTTGAAGATGTTTTACTTCCATGGTGACCAGCTTTATAAACATCAACCCCATAACCTTTTGTTGTCACATTGTTTTTTATTTCTTGCAAACTTTCGTTACGTTTTAATAATTCTGTTTCACCATTGCTTCCATGTTCTTCCAAATCACCTGTGAATAAGAAATTTTTCTCATCATAAGTTAAAAGCGCACAAACTGAATAATTGTTTTCAGTGCCACTAATATCGTGGTCATAATAATAATTATACAAAATTTCGAGTTTCACTTCGCCGTTTTCACCAATACTAAACACTTTGTTGTTTCCTTCTGTAATCTCTTCTGAAACATCAAAATATGTGGCACCATTATCAACAGCTTTGCTTCTGTTGGTTATATATTTTTTTAGCGCACCAGAATTTACATCTTTGTTTGTTGCAGTTCCAAAGTCTATGATTGTTCCATAATCAAACAATTCAAACATACTATTTTTTGTTGTTGTGAATCCTGCAAAAT
Organism: uncultured Lachnospiraceae bacterium; assembly: GCA_964614965.1. GTDB lineage: Bacteria > Bacillota > Clostridia > Christensenellales > UBA1242 > Onthoplasma. The sequence goes on from CAZTNT010000003.1 coordinate 24,464, forward strand.
GGTCAGTGTGCGCATGTGTTACGATACAATATTCAATAACGTCATCTTGCATATAGTTTTTAAGATATTCACTCACGTATGAAATACTGTTTGATTTTGAACCGCAGTCAATTAAAATGTCAGTTGTTCCATAGCGAATATAGGTGCAATCGCCAGTATACTTATTTCCAAGTTCTAAGAAATGAACAGAAAGTTCACCCTCTTCACCCGTTAATGTAACTTTTTCAAGTTCCTGCACTTCATTATAAGAATAATAAAGTTCTTCACCTAAAATCAATTCTTCAGTTTCAGGAAGTGAGTTATACCACATGAAACCTGCTCCGCCACCAACACCAACAATGAGAGCAACAACCCACACAATAAAATTAATAAACTTTTTCATTAGGCATTCCCTCCTTGATTTGCAGAGTTAATTTCATCCTGTTCTGCTTCCTCAACAAAAGTGATTAATCTAATCTTCTGAACTTTAAATAATGTTCCATATTTAAAATTATTGGATTTATAAATCATATAATATGTACCTTCACTTTCAGCAAAATATTTTCCGTTTGAATCAAGTTTTAAATTTGTTTCAATTGTAACATCCTCACTAACATCTTTTCCAAATGAAACAATGTTTGCTCCTTCGTCTAAATAGGTTTCACCAAGTTGTAAAGTAATTTCATCATTACCATTAAGAATAAAACAATCATTTTTAGTTAAAATTTTAACACCAAAAAATCCGCTCACAGCTCCAATCACCAACAACAAAAGTGCTATCATCACTGCACCAAAGCTAAGTTTTTTGAGTTGTTTTTTTGCTTTCTTTGAATTTTTCTTATTTGACTTTCCGCCAACATCCCAGTTAAAATCAACAGTCGCCTTTTTGCTTGTTTTACTTGCCGTTTTTCTTGTTGCCATAATCCCCCTTTTCTTATGCTATGTTAAAATTATAACATAATCATTTTTCTTTTTCCAAACAATATAAAACAAAAGCCTAATCTTATTATAAAATTTTAGACAAATAAAAAGGAACATAGATAATCATTTCTACATTCCTTATTATTCTTCTAATCCTAATAAATAATCAGCACTAACACCAAAATACATTGCAATTGATTTCAAATATGAAATTTTAGGTTCATTTACACAATTTTCCCAGTTAGAAATAGCTGCATCTGTAGTATCTAACGCTTTAGCTAATTGTTTCATAGATAAACCTTTTTCAATCCGTAACTCTCTTAACCTTGTCGCAAAAATATCCATACTATATATATTTTACTAAATTTTCTTAGCGAAACATTTGACACTAAGAATTCTTAGTGGTATACTAATTTTAGTATTCAAATACTAAGGAGGTAAAATGAAAAAAATAAAAAAAATCTTTACCATGACCTTTATGTTAATTGCTACGAGTTTTGTTCTTGTGGGTTGTGGTATACAAAAAGATGTTGGGATATCATCAATCTCAATAAATAGTGAAACTTCAGTAATAGAAATCTATGAAGGAGAATTTAATGAAGCGAATTTGACTGCAACTGTTGTTTATGAAGATGGATCAACTGAAATCATAACTATTACTGAAGATA
>CAZTNT010000004.1:0-25864 GCA_964614965.1 uncultured Lachnospiraceae bacterium
GACCGTTTGCCATAACCTTCAATGCTTCATAGCCTTCGAGTGTAACATAAGCAGCATTTGGGCAAGCCTTGTTAACAAGCTCAATAGCTCTTGCTTTACCTTCTGCTTCTGCAATAAGTTTTGCTTTTTGTGCTTCTGCAGCAAGCATAACTTTTTGTTGTTCGCCTTGCGCTTTTAAAATTAACGCTTCTTTTTCACCTTCTGCAACCAAAATGCTAGATTTCTTTTCACCTTCTGCTTTCAAGATCTGTTCACGACGTTCACGTTCCGCTCTCATTTGTTTTTCCATTGCATCTTGAATATCTTTCGGTGGAAGAATGTTTTTAAGTTCAACACGATTAATCTTAATTCCCCATGGGTCTGTTGCTTCATCAAGAATAGCACGCATTTTTGTGTTAACAGTATCACGCGAAGTTAAAGTTTCATCCAATTCTAATTCACCAACAATATTTCTCAAGGTTGTTGCTGTTAAATTTTCAATTGCAGCAATTGGACGTTCAACACCATATGTAAACAACTTAACATCAATAACTTGAAAATACACAACCGTGTCAATTTGCATTGTCACATTATCTTTTGTGATAACAGGTTGTGGTTGGAAATCCGCAACTCTTTCTTTTAAAGATACAGCCGGTAAAGATTTATCAAACAAAGGTAAGATAAAATGAACACCCGTATCTAACGTTTTATTATATTTACCAAGACGTTCCACAACAACTCCTGTTGCTTGACGAACAATTCGAATGCTTGTCGCGAAAATAATCACAGCAACCACAACTAAAACAATTGTAACTATTAATCCTATCATTTTATTTTCTCCTTTTTATATTTTGGTCACACCAAGTGGGTGCAACAAAAGTATTTATCTCCTAAATATAATTAAATCCATTTGATCTGAAGCGAGAGACTTTTACCTAAGCAACTTAGCACAAGCATTTAGTGAATGGTAAAATTTTGAGCTTCTTTAAATTTTTTTCACAATCGCTTTATTTCCTTCAAAGCGAATGATTTCAACCTTGTCACCAAGTTCAAGATCGTTAATTTCATCGTCCCCTTCAAGAACTGCTGAATATTCAATTCCATTAAACTTAATGTATGTGAAATTTTCATATTTATTGGAAATTGTATACTTTCTCCCGATATACAAATCCAAATTTGTTTTATCTTTGCTGTTTTTAAATAACGTTTTCTTTGCAATTTTCCTTAAGAAAATTAAGCATAATGTTGTTACAACACCAAAAATAATAACTTGAGCCGTTATGTATGCTGGAGTTGTAATTCCCCAAAAGCTCATTATGAGCGGAACAATTGAACCAGCCGAAAACCAAATCGTAACCAAAGTTCCAGCGTTTAGAGATTCAATAAGTAAACCAACACATAACACAGCTAGCCAAATATATAGCATATACATATTTACTTTCTCCTTGATAAAATTTTAGCAAATCATGTTAATAAATGTCAACAATTAATCATTGTAAAATTTGAATCGTTCCAGTTTTTTAATTGCCCTAAAGAAGCAATCGTGCATTTTCTTCTTGTTTACTTTATAAACATAATTTACATGTCCTTTGCGAGAAAACTCAAAATCCGTTCTGCCATACATATCGGCAGTGTTCACTCTCACAACCGCTTTTTTTGTTTTAAACAAACTAGGTTCACGAAGTGCAAGCACAGCACAAGTGTCATTTGTTGCAATTCTTCTATCTTCGTAGTTATGTTCCCAATATTGGTTATACATTTCAAAGAAAAATTTACCAACATCATTTAATTCTCTAATTTCAAAAACTTCTTTTTCATTAAAGTTTGCCAAATCTCTTCCCATACGAGACGGAACAATTGTAACAGGAATTCCGCTTTCCATAACAATCTTCATTGCTTCAGCATCAAAAGACGCATTAAATGAAATATAATTTGACCAATTTTTTTCAATTTTATTGCCATATGCTGCACACCCTTCACAATAAATATGATTTATCATTTCTTTAACATCAGGGTGAGCCTTTATTAACATTCCAACATTAGTATGCGGTCCAAGTGCAACAATTGAAATATCTTTTGGATGTTGTTTAATTACTTCATACATTGCGTCAACTGCCGGTTTTTCAATAGGTTTAGTTTCAACAGTTTCTGGAGGAACATAGCCCCCCATACCGTTCTTTTGATGAATAAAACTTGCATTTGGCATGCTTTTACCCATTGGTTTTTCCGCACCTTTAGCAAGTGGAATACCTGTTCTTTTAAATTTCTCCAAAACATGCAAAGCATTTCTTGTTACAGTGTTTAAATCCAAATTACCATTAATAGTTGTGATTAGTTTGATGTCCATAACACTATCGTAAAGTGACAAAGCAATCGCTGCTGTATCATCAACACCAGGATCACAATCTATAATACAATTAATTTTCTTAGTTTCTATATCTTTTTTCATTTCCTCTCCGTAATAGTTATTATATTAAATTTTACATAATTTTACAACTAAAAACCAACTGAAATTTAAAAAAGCCTTGTTTTAACAAGACTTTTCACTTAATCCAGTGGATTAGTTTCACCACCTGAATTTTGCGTTGATAAAAATTCCATAAACTCATCAATGTCCATATTTTCAATAACACTATCAACATCATCCATATATTCTTCTGCTGTTTTTCGTTTCTTTTATTTATATTGTTTTATTAAATCTTCCATGAATTTATCTGCTTTTTCTTTTTCTGACAAACCTTCCACATCTTCAACAGGTTTGAGTGCTGGAATATCATATCTTGCTTGTTTTTTCTTTCTTAGTTTGGTAAAAATTTCTCCATATTTTTCGAGTTCATCCCGCGCTAAATCCTTAAGAGTTTTATACTTCTCTAATTTATCTAAATCAAGTAAATCAATTAAAAATTCTTCATATTCTAATGTTTCTTTGTTTTCATAATGAATTTGATTAATAAAATCAATTAATAATTCTTCACTACATGTACAAATTGCCTTAGGAATAGATTTTAAAGCAACGAAATTTTTTGATCCCAAAATTGTCTTAATAATATAAATATAATTATTTTTATACTCTTCATTTGGCGATTTATAATTTCTGTCACATGTTTTCTTGACTCCTCCTTGCCATTTCTTCCAATCTTCAATATCAATTTTTATCTCAGAATCACAAAACAATGAAGATTGACCATATTTAGACAAGTATTCAAAATATTGTATCCACACTTGTTCATCGAACGCCGAAATAATTTTGCTTGGATTTGCATCTAAGATTGTTTCAATAACTGGCTTACAATGCATCTGCATTGCTTGTGTCATAACTTTTTGTAATTCTTCTTCCGGTAGGTTTTTAAGATATGCTTGCAAAATATTTTTCGCTTTCTTTTGCATCTCTTCTTTTTTTGAAGCATCTTCAACACCAATATGTTGTATGAACATTTTCACCATCAATGAAACATCGTGAGCATATTTTAAATCTTCCACAATTTTTTTGCCAAGAACAAAAATTTCTTCTATTATCTTTTCACCTTCTTCAGAAAGTTTATCTTCAGTTAAAATATAGATGCCTTCATTATCCCCCTCTTCAAAATCGATAATATAACCTTTATTTCCCGTGTCAACCAGCGATATGTCCGATTCATCCAATTCTTTGAGATTTGCAAGTTTCGCAACATTTGCAGTTCTAATCAAAGCAGGACTGCCCTCTTCACTGAATGTTGTGATCGATTTAAAATCTTCAGCATAATAGATCTTTAAAGCTCTAACAATTGTCGCAGTGCCAAAAGCAGAAAAATGACGAGCAAAAACTTCAACATCGTTTTTATAATATTCACACAAATTTAGTTTTTCAATAAATTTCTTAACAGATTTGCTAAAGGCAGTTTTAAAATCCTCATCGTCGTTTTGTTGTTCTGCCTCATTCTTTAAGCTTTGAATATATTCAGCCAAACTTGGGCTTAAATGCATTAACAAAGCAATGTCAACGCCATCGATTTCGTCTATTTGCGACAAAAATCCTTTATTTCTCAAATCAGAATAGATTGTTTTGTCACGTCTTGCAAGATATTTTTCTTCATTATTCAACAGATCTAAACGATGTCCGCACTCATGCAAAATAGTAGAAATGACTTGAAAAACCTTGTAAACACCCGTATCCTCTCTTTCTAGAATTTCAATCAGCGAATCTCGATAAACGGATATTGTTGCTTCATAAAAACCAACCTTATGTTCATGTGTGTCTTGTTCCATTCTTGCAATGCTTGAAGTTTGTTTCATACTTATTTCATAATCTACATCAAAAACAAAATCCATGTTAACTTTTTTCATATATTGCTCAATTGCTTCAAAAGTTAATTTCGCAATATCTGAGAGTTGATCGAAACCCTCAACTTTGTTGGTTTGCAAAATTTGATTAAAATCTTCATTTTTCACTAATTGCTTAAACACTTCATAGAACATTTGCTCCGCATTAAAATCGATAATTGGCATTTGAGTTTTAATTTCAGTTTTATCAAATAAATCACCAATATTGTCCGCTATATTTTGAACATCAAATCGATAATTTCTCACCTTGCGAAAATAAGTTTTATATGCAGTGCTATTCGCCTCGTTCAGTTGACGATAAAGACCCTTCAAACTTTCCAAATTTTCTCTATCTTTTACTTCTTCTTTTATTTTAAAAACTTTGTTAATTAACCTAAAATACTCATCCACAAATTTGTCTTCGTATTTAATTTGTTGAAATAAACCTTTAATCGCTTCGCTAAGTGCATCAAAAGTTTTCGTAATTTGGGAGAAATGCACAAGAAAAACGTCAAAATCTTCTCCTCTCACAAACTCATCTGATTTATATTTCTTAATTGAAGCTTCCATTTTTTTTAACGATTCTTCAACCTTGCTTGCAAAATTTAAAAAGCTATCTTTGTCAATGAATGGATAATCTTTTTCAATGATATCTTTAATCGCAAATCTATACTTGCTAATTATTTCTTGCAAATATTCTTTTTGAATTTCCTGTGAACGTGCAGATTTTTCCTTTGCTCTATCTAATTCTTCGATAATTTTTTCAGATTTGGAATCAAAATCACCATCCGAAAACGAAACCAGACCTATCCTATTTAACTGTTGAAGATATTGAATATATTTTCTAATGTTACTGCCATAACTCTTGAATTGATTATCATTTTTGGCATCAAAAACAAACCCTTCAACAGCATCGTTGATTCTAGAATTATTAAATCTTTGTTTGTTGCTCTTAAGGATATATTGCACAAGCTCCAATTTTGCCTTAAACCTTTTTTCAAATTCAGTTAAACTTGGCTCAATCTTTTTTTCACCAACAATCTTTTTAATCAATTTTTTAAAGATATTCATATCAACCTCGTATTTATTATGTTAAATTTTGACAATATTGTCAATAGTAAAATAAAAAAATTTCATTAAATGTAAATAAAAAAGAAGAAAGAAATCTTTCTCCTTTTCCTAAAATTAATTGCAACGACAACAACACCTATGAATCACCTTAAGAATTTTTTGCAAAATTTCATCATTCATCAAATCTGAAGTGTTCCAAGACTCAATAATGTCTTTTTATTTAAAACTATTTTAAACTAATCTAACGGAATAATGTCACCTTTAACTTTTTTAGAACCTTTTCTTATTAATTCTTGCATAAATTCATCTGCTTCTTCTATGCTTGATTTGCTTGTGACTGTTTGATACTTATCCCAACACTTATTAACTAAATTCTTTAACTGATCATCTTGAAAAATTGATATACACATTTTAATTTCCTTTAGAAACATTTCACATTCAAAAGAACTTGTATTTTCATCAATATTATTTAACAAGTACATTATTTCGCTAGTTATTTTGTGTTCTATATCAATGAAGTTTTTATTTAAAGAACTCAGATTCAAAAATGCAAATTTTTCTAGATTACTTATAATAAGCTTTAGTGTTTTATAATCCTCTTCTTCACATAATTTTTTAATCATGTCTTGCCACCCTTGACAAAGTTCTTTAGAATCCAACTCATTAGTATCTTTATAAAACTGCCCACAATAGACCCCAAACATTCCTGAAATCTCATTAGATTCATTAAAATTATCACTCTTTATGTATTCATTAAACAAATTTAACCATTTACTTATATTAGTTGAGAACATATGTGGAAACTTATTAAAAACAAAGATGAAAAAATCTTGATTATTTATTTCCTCCATATTTTTCATCACTTCTTTTTTCTTTTCCTTTGGAAGATTAGATAAATATTGAGCCAAAATCCTATATGATTCTTCTCGTATCTCCTTTTTATCTTCAGTTTTTTCAACCTCCACATTGTCTGCATAATGCAACAATTCATTAATTTTATCTACTGATAACACATTTTGTAAATCTTCTTTAAGAGAATCATAGACACTCATTACTTCAAGCAATACATCTGTAACATTAGTTTCATCCAAACCTTTATTTGTATCTTTAAATCTATTTAAATTTTGCACAACTTCTTCATTTTTGTTTTTCGAATGAAATTTAATTAATTCCGCAACAATTTTTTTCAATCCAATATTAGAATAATTTCTTGCATCAATTTCATTTGGTCTAAAAACATAATCCGCCATTGAAACCATATAAGGAATAGAAAATTTTCCCATATAATCATTAATAAATTCTTTTAATTTTGGACTTACAGTTGCCAAAATCTCCAAACTAATTTCTAGCCATTCAACATTTAATAAATTTCCACCTAAAACTTTATTTGAAACATTAACATTTCTTTTTGTATTATAATCATCGCCAAATCTAAAACTATCAAGGATATGAATCGATTCATGAATAAATGTTGTTATAGCGTCGAAAATCGCATCAACACCATCCTCATTTTTTAGTAATTTTTCAACATAAGTTGAATACACTTGAATATATCCACAACCTTCTTTTGGAGTTACCGCTCTCATATCTGTCATATCACTAGAATTTCCTTGAATTGTGGATAAATTTACACTATACATCAGCCCTAAATTATTAGAAACAAAATAGTCGTTCACCGATTGACATACTATATTAATAATATGTTCCACCTCGTTTGAATTGTTTATTTTATTGCTTTTCAAAATATTATTAAATGTTTCATCCATGTTTAAAGCCAAACTAATTTCTTTAAACATTTGTTCCAAATCAAACTTTCCAACTTTTATTTTATCATAATCACCCAAGTTAATACTTTGAAAAAATTCTAATAATTTTTCACAATTGTTATTTGACTGCAATTCAAAATGACTCTTCAAAATTTCATCTTGAATGTTGCATGCTTTATATAAATCTAATTTAAAGGAACCAAGCCATGATTTAGCTTCTCTTTTATTAAATCTTTCTGGAATTGTAAAATCATCAAATTGATCTATGAATTTATCAATTTTTTCTTTTAATTTGGCAATATTTTTAGTTATATTTGTGATATATTCTGTAACATTTGCTTGATCCCCGTCACTTTGTGAAATTTGTTCAATTATATCAACATTAAGTTGAATGTTTTTAATTAAATCATCTATTACTTCATCTTTAATCAATCCATATTCTTTTGCTTCTGTTAAAGCCTGAATGATAACATCATATTTTGAAACAATAGTTTTAATCTCTTCATTAGAATAAATATATGTTTCCTCATTAAAAGAGTTTAAATATCCACTCAACACGTTGTCAACTTTTTCCTCAAAAAGATCTTCATTTGTTTCAACCATCCCCATTTTATATAAAGTTTTTAAGGATATTAAAATCTCTCCTATATTTGAACCTAAAAGATTATCCTTTCCCCACGAATACATAAAAAAATCTTTTTCTATGCTCTTATCAATTTGGGAAATATCAGAAAAGTTTGATAAATTTTTTCGTATTTCTTCAAATCTAGCCGTTGTTTTTTTAGTCAAAAACTCCTGGCTCATACTTATCCATTTTTTATTAAAAATTTTATCTTTCAATAATGTTACTAAATTTGCCATATACCACCTTGTAAGTCATAATAGCAAAAAATTACGCATTCGTCAAATTTTAAATAAAAAAACATATGATTTTCTCCTATGTTTTTTGTGGGAGTGATGGGGTGAGCGCGTAAAAAAAAGTTGCCAGTGGCAAGTTTTTAGCATACGAACGGGAGCGCACCAGCGCGGTCCGGCCCGACAGGGTGAACCAAGGTTCAAGTCCCACAAATTAAAAAAATAAAAAACACAAGCTTTTCACTTGTGCTTATCTGGTGGGAGTGATGGGACTTGAACCCATACTCTCTCGAACACGCCCCTTAAACGTGCGCGTCTGCCGATTCCGCCACACTCCCAGATTTAATTTTGCCTCCTTTTCCTTCGAAGCATTACATTTGCTTCTTGGAAATTTTGAAGACTTTGTTATTTTATCACACTCAAAAACTTTTGTCAACTTCTTAAAGATAAAATTTTTGAAATTAATCATTTTCTAACCATCAAAAGGAATCGGATCCCCACGTTCATTATCTTTATCGTTCAAATGTTTTTGAAATTCCATGCCAATTTGCAAACATTCAAAAATAATTCGACTACATTCTCTATCCCTAACACCTAAAATATGGTATAAAAAATGATATCTGAAATCTTTAAACACTTCAACTTGCTCTCTGTCTAGCATTTTCAACAATTTTTCTTCACATTGCTTATATTTTTTCAAATGCCTTGTGATTTTATCATCACTCTCATCCATTGCCAATTTTTCTTCATTCATAAACATCCACATTAATGTATTTTGAACCATACTTTCACCTCCATGTAATTATTATATTTCACTTTTCCGGATTTGTCAAGCATTTTTATATAGTATTTTACTATGCCGGATTAGATATAATAGTACGGAAAAGTGAGATATTATATAGGTATGTTTAAGGAAAGATTGAAAGAATTATTAGATGAAAAACAAACGTATGGCACAAAGTTTGCGTGTGAAACACAAATATGTTCTAAATCCACTATATATGATTGGCTAAATGGGAAACAATTTCCAAAAGTCGATAAAGCTATCAAATTAAGAGAATACTTTTCTTGTTCTCTTGATTACCTTTTTAACAATGCTGAATATGAAGAAATTAAATCAACAAAACAGGTTTCTACTTTTGCAAAACGACTAAAAGAAATTTTAAAAGATAAGAAAATAAAAGAAGTTGATTTTTTTAAAAATTTAAAGTATTCAACTGCAAATATAACCAAATGGTTTAAGTTAAACGCAAATCCACGAATGGACACAGTTGCTAAAATTGCAAATTATTTTCAAGTTAGCATTGATTATTTAGTTGGACTTGAATAATTATCTTTAACACAAAGTCACAACAATGTACTTGATTTTAATTGTTAAAACAAACTCAAACTCATTTAAACTGTGTCATACCGAGCGAAGATAACTTGTTTTCGGAGTCGAGTGTATCCCCTAAACGGTGTGGCTTATATTTCTCACTTTAAAACAAACAAATCATAGTAATGAACTTGATATAACGAGTTCATTAAAATGACGTATAATATGATTATGTTTAAAGAAAGATTAAAAGATTTGATAGATGAAAAGAAAATTCCCATTCCACAAGCCGCATGTGAATTGCATATAAATTCAAAAACGTTGGTTTATAATTGGATTAAAGGGAAAATGATTCCTAAGTTGGATAATGCAATAAAATTAAGAGATTATTTTGAGTGTTCTCTTGATTATCTTTTTAATAATGCCGAATATGAAAAAATTATGCCAACAAAACCAGTTTCAACTTTTGCAAAAAAATTAAAACAAATATTAAATGAAAAACATATAACAAGAGAAAAATTTTTAACCGATTTGAATATGTCCAACAACAATTTCAACAATTGGTATAAATTAGAATTAAATCCGAGAATGGACACAGTTACTAAAATTGCAAATTATCTTCAAGTTAGCATTGATTACTTGGTCGGACTTGAATAACTCAAAAGAAAAAACATATTGCAAAATTTGTTGATATATGATATAATAACAATATTCAGAAGGATTCCATGTCACCAACATGATATGGTGGTCTCCAAATTGGTTGTTATATACAAGCATAATCTAAGGATGAATTTATGGCAATAGAAGATAAAGGATTGTATGCATTACGCTTTTCAAAAGAAAAAAGAGAAGTGCCATTATCACATTATAGAATACTACGTTCACACCTTATTGCAAAAAGCACATTTAAAGATGAAAATCATATAGACACTGTTAAACCTGGAACACTTTTAGGTTTCTCAAAGAGTGGACATTGGTATTTTGAAGATATTAAATACTATCACCTTCAAGAATTCTTAAAACAATATGAGATTCTATTCGATGGAGCAATTCTCACTCAAGATGGGGCAATCATTAGGCCGGAAAATGTTGCTGAAATTGCTAAATCTTCGGAAACTGGCAAATTATGTATTGCAAATAAAAATAGTTCAGGCTTCTTTAATTATAGAATTGATGAATGTTATTTTATTCTTAAAAACGAAGAATACAACATCGAAATCGATCTTTCAAAAGAATGGAACAAATTCTTAAAAGAATTTAGAGAAACACACGAAGTTGATCATCCTTTAGACATTTAAAAAAGAACTCGAACGAGTTCTTTTTTCTTCAAGATACACTCCATTTCGCAACAAGTTGCTTCAGTAGATATGATAATAATTTATTCACACTTTAGGCGATCCTTCGACTTCGCTCAGAATGACAAGGCGATAATTTTGTTCTTATAACCATAATTATTTTTAAACCTCACCTCTTTAATAAAGCGAAATTTAATTGCCCGAACGACTTAGGATTTTGTGAAAGTTCCTGTTAACACTTCGCAAAAGTCCGTTTAGTGAGTGGCAATAAATTGAGATATTATCTAATAAAAATCCTCTTAGACAAGCAAATCCTTTGCGATGTCTTCCGTTAAGCGAGGTTTGATTGCTTGAGCGACTTAGGCTTTGCCACAGCAAATCGCCGTTAAGCGAACAGCAACAATCCGAGCTATTCTTCAAAAATGGCATTATATTCATCCATTGTGATGAGCACTTGACGTGGTTTTGCACCGTCTTGTGGACCAACAAAACCAGCCATTTCCATTTGATCTATAATTCTTCCAGCACGGTTGAATCCAACAGAATATCTTCTTGTTATCATGCTTGCGCTTGCTTGCTTTGTTTGAATAAACATGCGTAATGCATCTTTAAGAACTGGGTCAAATTCCATTTCACGCGCATTTGCGCCACCAGCATTTCCTTGCGGATTTCCTGTATTTGGATTTTTGATTGCTCGACCAGCGTTGTCATCATAAACAGGTTTGTTGTTGTTTTTAATAAATTCAACAACTGCAGCAATTTCAGGGTTAGAAACGTATGCACCTTGAATACGTCTTGGTTCTGGTTTATCTTGTGGTTTAAACAACATGTCACCTTTTCCAAGCAATTTTTCCGCGCCACCACCGTCAAGCACTGTTTTACTATCCATATAATTAGTGAGTGCAAATGCAATACGAGATGGAAGGTTTGCTTTAACTGTTCCAGTGATAACATCAACAGAAGGACGTTGAGTTGCAAGCACTAAGTGAATACCCGCCGCTCTTGCTTTTGCAGCAAGTTTTGCAATTCTATCTTCAATTTCACGTTTTGCCTCTAACATTAAGTCAGCCAATTCATCCACAACAATAACAATAAACGGCAACTTACTTTCTTTCTTATTTTTAACAATTTCCAGACGATTAAATTCATTGATGTTAACAACATGATTTTTTGCAAACAACGCATAGCGTCTTTCCATTTCTTTAATTGCCCAATCAAGAGCATTGATTGTCATATCTTTTCCAATGATAACTTCTGGAATTAATAGATGTGGAAGACCATTATATGTTGAAAATTCAACCATTTTAGGATCAACCAAAATCAAACGCAAATCTTCAGGACCAGCTTTATAACACATAGAAAGCAACATTGTGTTTAAGCACACTGATTTACCACTTCCAGTTGAACCTGCAACCAACACGTGTGGCATTTTGTCGAGATTACAGAAAATAATGTCACCATTAATATCTTTTCCCAAAACAAAGCTGAGTGGATTTCCGCGTTGTCTAAAAACATCACTATCAATAAGTTCGCGAAGTGAAACTGGGCTAACTTGCGCGTTTGGAACTTCAATACCAACTGAATTTTTACCAGGGATTGGCGCTTCAACACGAATTGAACCATTGCTTGCGAGTGTCATTGCAATATCGTCCGCCATTTGTGCAATTTTGTTAACCGAAATTCCACGTGGCATTGTGAGTTCATAACGAGTTACTGCTGGACCAACCTGAACGTTGTTCACCTTTGCCGGAACTTTAAAATCTTCAAGCACTTGCTCAAGACGAGTGATGTTGTCTTGTAATTCATCGTCACTTATGCGTTTAACATTTTCCATGTAATTTAGCAACTCAACTGGTGGTGCAACGTATGGCGGAATTTCAAGTTTTTGAGGAACAATTTCTTCTTTCTTTTCTTCCACTACATTCTTTTGAATTGTTTTTGGAATATTGAATTTCGAGATATCCACACTTGGACGAACAACTTGAGTGTCAACCGTTGAACCCAAATATGAGTTATCCACAGTTGTTGCATACTCATCCACAAATTCTTTCTTTTGAAGATTTGGAGTTACTTCAACAACTTCTGGTTCTTCTGTCTCTTCGAACTCATCGTTTAAATCTTCAAGCTCTTCATCTTCATACTCTTCGGTTTCATCAAATTCTGTATCAATATCTGCTTCTGTTTCAAAAGCAGTTTCATATTCACTTAAATCTTCTGTTTCATCAACCATAAAATCATCATCTTGCTCATCTGCTTCTGGTTCTTCATATTGTGGAACATTAACTGCTTGAACAGGTTTAGTTGGCTCATAAGTTTCCACTTTTTGAACTTCCACAGGTTTTATTTCTTCAATATTAGAAGAGTTATACACATTATTTACACCGAAATTAGATTTTTGCGGTTTGTTTATTTTTTCATAAACATATGGTTTTTTCGGCATTGACTTAAACAATTCTTCACTTTCATCTTTTTGAATAACTGGTTCAATAGGTGTTAAAATGTAATCTTTTTTGCTCATTGTTTTTGAATCAAATTTGTTTACATCATATCGTGGCATATTACTCGAAATTATTGTTGATTCACCTTTTTCTAGCCCTAATTTTTTCTTAGCCTCTTTTTTCGTTTTTTCTTCTTTAGAAACTTCAATTTCAGGCTGTTCTTCTAACGAAAAATCCTCAATACTTCCGAAATCAAATTTTGACTTTTTCTCAACTCTTTCCATTTTTCTTTCAACTGAAACATAGTCAACAATAAGTCCAACAAATATTGCAAGGATTATACCACTTATAATATAAGCCCCAATCACCGTCAACAACCTAACAATAGGATACGATAACAAACTGAAGATCAGTCCACCAGCTGTTGTTTTTGCTTTGTATGTCTCAATTAGATAAGTTCCAAAACTATCTAGTGAAAGTTTTGAAGTTAAAATTAAATGGAAAATAAACAATATAATAAAAACTGCAATCGCAATATATGTTACATATTTTTTTCTTGCATGAAATCTTACTTTTTTTAATGCAACCACTGAGAAAAAAGCCCCCATTAATGTTGCAGGATATATCATTAATCCAAAACAGCCCAACAAAAGATTTTTAAAGAAATTACTTGGAAAACAACAGACAGCAAAAATTGCCAAGAAAACGCATAGCCATATCGCGCTTGGTCGTATGTTTAACTTTTTTTGAACCTTTTCCCTTGTTTCTTTAATTTTAACTGGCTTTTCTTTTCTTGGTTTTTCTTGTTTCTCAGGTTTTTGATTAAATGATGATTTATAAATTGCCATACCGCCCCTTTTCATCAACTACATACTAGAATTCTTCTTTGTATATTATACAAAAAATTTTTCAAATTCCAAACGATTTTAAAACATACTCGTCAAATGACAAATTATGACAAATAATATCGACATAAAAATATTTGCTTAAAATTATAAATTGTTGTATCATATATACTATGAAAATTGTGGCAAATGTGGAAAATACTGTTTTTCGAAACGCAGAGAATGGTTACTCTGTGTTAAGTTTGTCATATGAGCGAAAAAAAATCACAGCAGTTGGAATAATTCCAGAAGTTTTTGAAGGTCAAACCCTTGAGCTTGTTGGTGAATTTATTGTTAACAAAAAATTCGGCGAACAGTTTGAAATCCATGATGCAAAAGTCGTTGAACCAACCACACTTCCCGCCATTGAAAAATATTTGGCAAGCGGATTAATCTATGGAATAGGACCAGTGACGGCAAAAAAAATTGTGGACGAATTTGGGGAAGATACTTTAACAATTCTAGAATTCAATCCAGTTAAACTCAGTAAAATCCGTGGAATAAGCAAGCAAAAAGCAATTGAAATCTCAAATGCATATAATGAAATGAAAGAAATGCAAAATGTGATTATGTTTTTGCAAAGCCATTTTATTTCCACCAACATGGCAATTAAAATATTTAATATTTATAAAGACAAAACCATTGAAGTTGTTAAAAATAACCCTTATCAACTTGTTGAAGACATTGACGGAATCGGTTTTGCAACAGCGGATAAAATCGCAGTGAAAGTTGGCATTGACCTTTATGGAGAAAACCGAATCAAGGCAGGTTTGATTTACACACTTAAAACTTCCAGCGAAAAGGAAGGACACACCTATCTTCCGCAAGAAAATGTTGTAAACAACTGCATTGAGATTTTAAATTTCACCGAAGCAGAACGCCCTTTAATTTTAAAATGTCTTGAATACCTGCAAATTGAAGCAATGGTTAAAAATTTTACTTATCACGGTGAAGAAATAACCACTTTAACTCGCTTTTATTATCAAGAAAAATATATCGCCAGAAAACTTTTCAAACTCACTTTCAACCAATTTGATGATAAATTCAATTTCTTAGACAATATCAATTTTTATCAAAAACTGCACAAAATCCAACTAAACGGTGAACAAACTGATGCAGTGCTAGCAAGCATGAACAAAGGTGTTTCAATCATCACTGGTGGTCCGGGTACTGGTAAAACCACAATTGTTCGCTGTATTCTTGAAATGTTAAAACAACAAAATAGAAAAGTTCTTCTTTGCGCTCCAACAGGGCGCGCCGCAAAACGCTTAAGTGAAACAAGTGGCATGGAAGCAAAAACTATTCACAGGGCACTCGAGATGAACCCAACCGATGGGGACGGAATTTTCCATAGGAATGAAAACAACCCTCTAGATGCCGACGTTGTTATCATTGACGAAATGAGCATGGTGGATTGTGCACTTTTTTACCATCTTCTCAAAGCTCTTCGCTCCACAACTCGCTTAATCTTGGTTGGAGATAAAGATCAATTACCAAGCGTTGGCGCAGGAAATGTTTTGCGCGATTTAATTGAAAGCAAAAAAATCCACACAACGCATCTTGTAAACATTTATCGCCAAGGCGAAGATAGTTTAATTATTACAAATGCACATCTAATCAATAACGGGAAAATGCCGGTTATTGACAACACAAGCATAGACTTTTTCTATGAATCAGGGAAAGACACGGTTTTTAACAGCGAAACAATTGTCGATTTGGTTACAACTCGCCTTCCAAAATATTTTGGTTATAAGCCAACTGACATTCAAGTTCTTGCACCAATGAAAGCAGGCCCTTGCGGGATTGATAACTTAAACAAACGTCTTCAAATGACAATAAATCCACATTTTTCAGGAGTGGAAATTAATACTGATTTCACAAAATACCATGTTGGCGATAAAATCATGCAAATCACGAACAACTACGAAATGGAGTTTGTTAAATATGAAGAAAATGGAATGAGTCAGGAAGGAACAGGCGTGTTTAATGGCGACATTGGTTACATCACTCGCATCGAGCCAGAGACTCATGAAGTCACAGTTCGCTTTGACGACGGAAAAATTTGTAAATACGCAAAAACCGACCTTTTCCAAATCACACTAGCATACGCAATAACCATCCATAAAAGTCAAGGAAGTGAATTTGATTGTGTTGTAATTCCACTTGTTCCTGGCGCACCAATCATTGTCACAAGAAATCTTTTATACACAGCAGCCACAAGAGCAAAGAAAACCGTTGTTCTTGTAGGTAGCAAGCAACTTTTAGCAAGAATGATTTACAACAATTACACTGCGAAGAGATACACACTGTTAAAAGATTTCTTAATTGAGGAGTTTATCAACAAATAAGAATAATTGTTGTAAAATCATTGCGTTTAGCTTTGGATTTCAACAATTACACCGCTAAGAGATACACACTGTTAAAAGATTTCTTAATTGAGGAGTTTATCAACAAATAAGAATAATTGTTGTAAAATCATTGCGTTTAGCTTTGGATTTCAACAATTACACCGCTAAGAGATACACCTTACTTAAAGACTTTTTATTGAAGAGTTTAATGTAAATTAAAATCACATACACAAAAGGGGAAAATAAAAAAATGAACAAAACTTGGGAACATGAAACTGCAGAAATGTTAAAAAAAATTAATGATGAAACAGAAAAATTATTACATGCAAACTTACCCGATGAAGAATTTCACAGAAAACATCAAGAATTAATGGACTACTGGAGCGAAACATCTAAAAAAATTCAACAGAACCACCCATTTAAAAACAAACCTAAAGCAAGACCAAAGCACAGCCATCAAACTCATCACATGACTGAAAAATACTTGCTTTATAAACTACTAAAAAATTTATAAAAAAACGAGAAATATTTCTCGTTTTTTTTCTTACTGTTTTCTAAGAAAAGAATTAATTTAATTATCAAATATCAAAAATATTTTATATAAAAAATTCAAAAATTAACAAAAATTATTAATAAATATCATAAAAAATATAAAAATTGCAAATTATTTAACATAAAATAAAATTTTTATTTATTTTTAAGTCATACAATAAATAGATTTTCAATAAAATAAATTATGAAAAAATATCGATTAACTGCCAATATAATTATAGCAATAATGCTAATATCACTTGTTGGACTTTCAATCAACAATGCAAAAACTGTGCGAACCCAAGCAGATAGCAGAGTTGTTTATTCTGGTGACGAAAACAAAAACAATGTTTGCTTTATGATCAACGTATATCAAGGTGAAGAATATGTTAAAAACATTCTAGACATCTTAGATTTATATAAAGTTAAAACAACTTTTTTTATTGGAGGAAGTTGGGCAGTAAAAAACATTGATCTAGTAAAAGAAATTTACACTCGTGGTCATGAACTTGGAAATCATGGCTTTTACCATAAAGACCAAGACAATCTTGATTTCGCTGGAAACATTCAAGAAATAAAAATGTGTCACGAAGTTGTGAGTAAAAATCTTGGTATTGAAATGAATTTATTCGCTCCTCCAAGCGGTGCTTACAATTTATCAACAGTTGATGCTGCAGTAAGTTTAAATTACCAAACAATAATGTGGACACACGACACAATTGACTGGCGTGACCAAGATTCAAATTTAATTTATAACCGAGCAACAAAAGATTTATGTAATGGTGATTTAATTTTAATGCATCCAACTAAAAAAACGGTTGAAGCAATGACAAATATTATCACAACCGCAATAAACAGCGGTTTTAATCCAACAACCGTTTCCAATTGTTTATAATCTATTGATTTAGCGAATGGAAATATCTTGAGTTTAACTTTTAATCCATACCTTTTTCTTCAAAATCGAAAGATGCTTGCCCGAGCGACTTAGCGTAGGCGTTTAGCGAGTGGCAACGTCTTGAGATTCAACTTCGAATCAATACCTTTTCTCCAAAATCGAAAGATGCTTATCCGAGCGACTTAGCGTAGGCGTTTAGCGAGTGATAACATCTTGAGATTCTTCGAATTGCATTTGTTTAACATTTGTGTGTGCAAAACTTAACACATAACATTCTTTTGCTCCCGCATTTAAAATCACTTTACTCAATTCACTAACTGTCGCTCCCGTTGTTATAACATCATCGATAATTAAAACAACTTTATTTTTAATTTTACTTTTCATTTCAGGTTTAAATGCAAAACAATCTTCAACATTTTTTATTCTCTCTGAAGTGTTAAGCGTTGTTTGGCTTGCGGTGTCAACAACCTTTGCACACAATTCTAAATATTGTAAGTTTGCACGTTCTGCAAACTCTTTTGCGATAAGTGACGATTGGTTATATCCTCTTTCTTTTTCTTTCAACGGAAACATCGGAACGTTTGTAACAATATCTGCAAACAAATTCCAAGTCGAATATGCATCCAACAAATACTTCGCAACATGTTCAACCAGATATAATTTCCCATTATATTTTATGTTATGGACAACATTTAGCGGATATTCAACATATTCAAAAACCGATTTTGCTTTTACAAAGTTTAAATTCCTTGATTTGCATCTTAAGCAAACTCCTTGTTGGTTTTCATTCATTTGTGAACCACATCGATCACATGGGTTTGTTATAAATGGTAAAATTTCCATACATCTTTCACATGTTTTGTTATACTCATTTTGATTTAATTCCTCCGAACAAAACACACACTTAATATTGTTTGGAAAAATTAAGTTCAATACTCTGTTTTTAAATCTATTTATCTTTTTTCTCATATAACGAATTAAATGTAAAAAACTCCTTAATTTAAATTAGCAAAAACACGATTTTTTGTCAATGTATTTGAATTATTGCAAAAAGTTTGCGCTAATTTTATTGTTTTGATATAATAAATATATGAACATTGAAAATATAGGTGAAGAATTATCTCAGTTGGTTGAAAAGTTTGAAGTGACCAAATCTTGTTTAAATTTAACAGAAAACCAAGAAAAGTTGAATAAATTAATGAAAGAAAGAGAGTCTTTAACTTTTTGGAACAATTTGGATTATGCAATGCAAACAAACAAAGACATAAAAGCTTTGCAAGATTTATTCAGCGTGGTTGAAACTTTACAATTGCAAATAACTGAGCTCATCAAAACAGTTAAAGATTTAGAAAAAGAAACTGACATTGAAATGCTAAATTTGGCTTTTTCTGAAATGTTAGAATTAAAAGATAAAGTTGATGAACTAAATGTTACAACTTTGCTTGATGAAAAATATGATAACAACGATGCAATAATAACCATTCACGCTGGTGCAGGCGGAACTGAATCTCAAGATTGGGTTGTTATGCTTGCCAGAATGTATAAAATGTATGCCAACAAAAATGGATTTTCTTTCGACATAATTGACAAACTTGATGGTGGTGATGCGGGTCTTAAATCTATTGTTATTTGGATTAAAGGTGAGTATGCTTATGGAAAACTAAAAGGCGAAATGGGAGTTCATAGACTTGTTAGAATCAGCCCTTTCGACAGCAACAAACGCCGTCACACTAGTTTTGCTTCTGTTGAAGTTGTTCCAGCCATCAGCAAAGAAACTGATGTTAAATTAAAACAAGAAGAACTTAGAATTGACACTTATCGAAGCAGTGGCGCTGGCGGACAAAACGTTAATAAGGTCGAAACAGCTGTTAGAATCACTCACATTCCAACTGGAATTGTTGTCACTTGCCAAAACGAAAGAAGTCAATTGCAAAACAGAGAAAACGCAATGAAAATTCTGATGAGTAAACTTGTTGCGTTGGAAGAAGAAAAACAACGCCAAAACTTGAATGAAATCAAAGGAGAACTTAAACGTATCGAATGGGGAAGTCAGATTAGAAGTTATGTTTTCCAACCATACACAATGGTAAAAGACCATAGAACTGACTACGAAACAAGCGACGTGCAGGCAGTTATGGATGGTGATTTAACCGCATTTATCAATGAATACTTGAAAAAATCCCACGCAAAATAATTAGCAAAAAAGACCAACTGGTCTTTTTTTGTTAATTAATGCTGTAATTTTTTCTTTCATTCGAATCAAAATTATGAAAATATTTTGACAAAAATTCATATGTTTCTTTTGAATTTTTACATCTTTTTGTTTCAAATCCGAATTGTGAAGCAACATCCAAATTCTTTTGAGTGTCATCAATCATTAATGTTGCATATGGTTTAATATCATATTTTTCAATTGCATATTTATAAATATCTGGTGTTGGTTTTTTGCGTTGAATTTGAGTTGAACAAATCACTCCATCAACAAATTCTTCAAGTTCGCAATCTTGCATAATTTTTTCAGTTTCTGGAATTGTGTTAGACATCACTATAACTTGAACTCCTTTTGACCTTAAAACCTCCGCCATCCCAAGAACATCTTCATTAACTTTAGCATATCTTGGAATCTTATTAAAAATTATTGGAACAATATAAGAAGATTTTGGACAAACTTCTGAAACAACTCGCTCAAAATCGTTCAATGAAATTAATCCTTTTTGATAATCTCTAAAAGCTCCTTTAATTTGAGGATTTTTCTTCATATTTAAAAACACTCTTAATCCAGAAAATTTTTCTTTCAAAGGTAAATCCTTTATAAGTTGTTTGTAATCAATATCGGCAATAACACCAACAAAATCTAAAATTATTGTGCTGTACATTTTCTCTCCTTAAAGTTTCGTCATTATATCATGAAATTATAAATTTGTCTAGATGTAAATTATATATTTTTATGCAAAAATTACAGATCAAGTTTAAACAATATTAAAAACAATACTTGCACAAATTTTTGTTATATAGTATAATAGCAACATGAAAAAAGACTTTAAAATTTTAGCGATAGAGAGTTCATGTGACGAAACAAGTTGTTCTGTTGTTGTAGATGGTAGAATTTGTTTATCTAACATCGTGTCGAGCCAAATTGATATTCACACCCGTTTTGGTGGTGTTGTGCCAGAGGTCGCAAGCAGAAATCACATAACCGCAATTGACAGTGTTGTCGCTCTTGCATTAAAAGATGCAAATTGCAAATTGAAAAATATTGATGCTGTTGCTGTAACGTATGGAGCAGGGCTTATTGGTTCACTTTTGGTTGGCGTTAGTTATGCCAAAGGGCTTTGTTATGCAACCAAAAAACCACTTATTGCAGTAAATCACATTTATGGCCATATAGCAGGTAACTATTTAACATACCCCGATTTAAAACCTCCGTTTATTTGCCTTTTGGCTAGCGGTGGTCACACCGCAATTATAAAAGTTAATGATTACAATCACCATAAAATCATTGGAACAACATTGGACGATGCTGTTGGTGAAAGTTTTGATAAAGTGGCAAGAGTGTTGGGGCTTGGTTACCCCGGTGGACCTAAAGTGAGCAAACTTGCAGAAAGCGGAAAGGCAAACATTCAATTTGCAAAACCAAACGACACATTGGGTTATAACTTCAGTTTCAGTGGAAAGAAAACTGCGGTTATAAATTATGTCCATAAGTTAGAGCAAGCTGAAATTACACTCCCAAAGGCAGATATTTGTGCAAGCTTTGAAACTTGGGTTGTGGATGAACTGGTGGAAAAAACAATCAAAGCATGTAAGGATTCAGGTTTTAACAAAATTGTTATTGCAGGCGGTGTTAGCGCCAACACAAAATTAAGAAAAGAATTGAGCGAAAAAGCAAAAACAAATAACATTGAATGTTACGTTCCCAAGTTTGAATATTGCACAGACAATGCGGCAATGATTGGAAGCGCAGCATATTATGCTTATTGTGATGGCATTGGTATTGCTGACATGAGTTTAGCACCAAAACCAAATTTAAGTTTGTAAAATTTCATATTATGAAGAAATGTTAAGGAGGTTTTATGGAAAAAATAGACCCATGTTTTAAAAGTTATGGCAAGCTCATCTTAGTTACAGCTATGACTTCAAACAAAACCGGAATTGGCAAAACAACAATTTCAATTGGTCTTGCGGATGCACTAAATAAAATTGGACACGAAACTGTTTTAGCTTTAAGAGAACCTTCAATGGGTCCAGTTTTTGGAATCAAGGGTGGTGCAACCGGAGGTGGAATGGCTCGTGTTAAGCCAAGTGACGAAATCAATCTTCATTTCACAGGAGACTTCCACGCAATTGCGCAAGCAAACAACTTACTTTCTTCAGTGATTGATAACCATATTTTTCAAGGTAATGAGTTGAATATTGACACAAACAAAATATTTCATAAAAGATGTTTGGATGTCAACGACAGAAGTTTAAGAGAAATTGAATATGTTATTCGTGGAGAGAAAATCAAGACAGGGTTTAACATCACCGCAGCAAGTGAAGTTATGGCGATTGTGAGTTTAAGTGACAACTTACAAGAATTGAAAGAAAATATAGGCAATATTTTAGTTGCACTTGACAAAGCAGGCAATCCTGTTTATGCAAAAGATTTAAAAGCTCAAGAGGCAATGGCAATCCTCTTAAAAGATGCAATCAAACCAAACATGGTTGAAACCAGCGAAAAAACCAAAGCATTAATTCATCTAGGTCCGTTTGCAAACATTTCACACGGATGCAACAGCGTTATCGCAACAAAAACAGCATTAAGTATGGGTGAATTTTGTGTGACTGAAGCGGGCTTTGGAAGCGACTTAGGTGCTGAAAAATTTTTAAACATTAAATCAAGATTAATGGGAAAAACTCCAGATTGTGTTGTTTTGGTTGTGGTTGTTAAAGTAACTAAAGAACATGGAAATGGAGATTTAAAATTAGGTTTTGAAAATATTAAAAAGCATATACAAAATTTGCGTAAAACTTTTGGTCTTAATGTTGTTGTGGCAATTAATCAACATAGTGATGATAGTCTTGAAGATTTGAATTTGTTATATAACCTTTGCAAAGAAATAGATGTGGAAACTTGTTTTGCAAATGCATATCTTAAAGGTGGAAATGGTTGTGTTGAATTAGCACAAAAAGTTGTTGAGCTTTCAAACAAGAAAAATAATTTTAAATTTACTTACAAGTTAAGCGATTCTATAAAAACAAAAATTGAAAAAATTGCAAAATTAATTTATGGTGCAAATAGTGTTGAATATAGCGAAATGGCAAACGAAAAAATTGAATTGGCAAACAGATTAAATATGAATGAATTTTTTGTTAACATGGCAAAAACACAATTTTCATTTTCTGATGACAAAAACAAACTTGGCGCTCCAAAAAATTTTGTTTTTCACATAAATGATATTGAAATTAGAAGCGGAGCAAAGATGATTGGTGCGATTGCTGGGAATATGTTGCTAATGCCAGGACTTGGCAAAAATTCAAACTATTTAAACATGAAAATAAATGACGACGGTTCAATTGAAGGATTGCTTTAAGAACGACAAGTTTCGTTCTTCACTTGCTCTTGTAGTGTAATGGATAGCACAATGGTCTTCGGAACCATTAGTTCGGGTTCGAATCCTGACAGGAGCACCATATTATTTATAATAAAACGGAGGAAAAATGAAAAATAAAGAATCAAACACTAAAGAAAAGAGACCAGTCAATCCACATGAATGGATTAAATCTGCTTCAACAATTATTACTGTTCTATGTACAGTGGCAACAGTTGTTTGTTCATTTCTTGCAATCTTTTATGCAAAGAATATTGTGAAAAACATAAATCAGCAAACTCAAGTGGTGATTGAGCCGAGAGATGGTGACATCATTGTGAAAGATGGCAATGATTACAAACTGCTTCAATTAATTCATGTGGAAGACATCACCTTCCCAACAAAAGTTCAAGAAATTCAACTAAGCAAAGATGAAAGTAATAAAGATATTAGAGTTGATATTGGAAACACCAACAATGAAGATTGGACTGAAAGAGATTCCTTCAAATACATAATAAATCAATTTTCAATAAATTCAAACAAGGTGATAAATCTTTTAGAAAACATTTCAAGCATAACAGTTTATTGTGATTTTTATTCAGAAAAAAATATTTCAACTTTCATTGAATTAAACAAACCTTTTAGTTTTGAGATGAGAAAGTCAAAAGATGAAAAAGAATTTAACTTAACAATTGAAAAAAAAGAGTCAGATTATGAATATGTAACCAAAGAAGTTAATGATGGAATTGAATGGGTTAAAATTAGAGTTGTTATCACTTATTTGATTAGTGATGTTAAAATCACTGACATAATAACATCTGATTGGATAGAAACCGATGCAGATTTGATTTAATGATAAAAAAAGTCTTTGAATAATTCAAAGACTTTTTTTGGTAATTTTAAGATATTTCATTATGGTTTTAAATTTTCTTCGCATTTTGCGCAGATTTTAACTCCTTCTTCAACTTCAGCGCCACAGTTTTCACATTTGTGCATGTTAACTGTTCCTTTGCCAAGATTGTCTTCAGCAATTGAACCCTTTGTTGCAGTAACAGCTTTCCCAACCCAAGAGAACACAACACCGCAAGCAAGACCAGCAATGCCTAAAATCAACAATAAAATTCCAAACACAAGTTTAATAACACTCAAATCTTTGCCAATTCCACAAGTTAAGAGCAACACAACTCCTGTAACGGCAAGAATTACTCCAAGTGCTAAAACGATAGCACCAACAAATTGAAGTTGACCTTTTCTTTTTTCAATAATATTTTTCATAATTTTCTCCTTTTAAATTATGCCCATCACGGCTAAAACAAACAGCAATATTGGCAATCCAACTATAAGAAGTATGCCAAGCACTAATGAAATAATTTTTGCTTTAGATTTTGGATAATCTCCACCGAGTTTGCCAGTTTGACCATTCATTACATTTGAATATTTTTTATCTTTATAAGTATAATTAATGCGATACATAGGTAAAGCACAATAACTATATTTAAAAGAATCATAATGAGTGTTAATATCTAATTTTTCAACACCATCATGTTTATAAGAAATAAGAATTTCACTTTTAATTTTTTGTTCAATAGAATGTTTTACTTGATTGCTGGTTTCTTTAACACTGCTACTGTTACACTCTAATTCGTAGCCATAAACAAATTCATCGGTATACTGTTTTACTTCATTGAAATTGTATGGTCTTACAGAAGAAAGTTCTGCTTGTGATAATTTTGAACTTGCTTCAATTTCAATGTTTGTGTGATTTGTATTTTTAATTCCGTTTATAGAAAAGTGCCTTTTCTTTGTTTCACTAAAACCGTTTTTATCTTTAACTGTATAGGTGGTATACAGCCGTCCAGAATAGGTACTTGAACAATTTGCATCAAATATAAACGAAGGAAAGTAATAAGCATGAATTTCATCAGCCTTAATGCTCTGTTTGAATTTTTTTGGTGCAAGCGCTCTTCCTTTTATTTGTTCTTTAAATTTAATTTCAGCTTGTTTTCGTGAAATTTTAAAAGGAATGATTGAATCGGGCTGTTTAACTGACGAATTGTTGGTTGAAACGATTAATGATGTGTCGCAGTAAGGACAATGTGATGTAACTTGAAAATTGTTCAAAACAACATGAGCACCACAATTTGGGCATTCCATTGATTTATTTTGTTTGCTCCAATCTTGATTTTTGTTAGTTAACAATTCAGAATTGTCATCTACATTATGTTTTGGCATTCCTGATTTGGAAACAACTTTTTTAGCGGACTTACAAGAAGGACAAAACAATGATTCAGTTTCCGGATTGTAAACCATATTATCGCCACAACCTGAACAATTGCTGGTTGAAGCTTTAATTTTCTTTGGCATTTTATTCTCCTAATTTTGTTCCACATTCAGAGCAGAATTTAGCATTCTTTTTAACTTCTGCACCACAATGTGAGCAATATGCTTTTGTTGCCAACTTGCTTCCACATTCAGAACAGAATTTTGCTTTAGCGGAATTTACCGCTCCACAACTACACACTTTTTCGTTTTCTGCTTGGCTAGGAACAACTTTGTGCGCAGGAGTTGAAGCAAGGTTTTGAGCAAACAATTGACCAAGAGCCGTTCCTGTTCCAAGA
>CAZTNT010000005.1:0-19033 GCA_964614965.1 uncultured Lachnospiraceae bacterium
TCCTTCGCTGTCATCCTGAGCGTAGTCGAAGGATCCCCTAACGCGAAGCAAATATCATTCGTTTTATTAACAATAATCAGTCCGTCAAAACCTAAATCATCAAAGAGTAGATTTGCGCCAAGACCAATAATTTTATACTTTATATTGTGTGTTTGTGCGTATAAGCACAGTTTAATTAGATTGGAAGTATCATGCGCAACAAACAAAAATTTTGCACTTCCGCCAATATGGAAAGTACAAAAATCTTTTAAACTAACATCACGCTCAAACTCAAAATTATCCATTAAAACAATTAGGAATATTACAACTCATTATTGCATCTTCCATATCGTTATATATTCCATCATAATATAATTTGTTATATTTAGAACTAAAAAGCGAATAATCAACTAATGTGTTTTGATAGGCATCACTAAGAGCCAAACTCATAAATTTTTCAGTTGTTTCATTTGAATTTACTATGCCTAAATATTGAATTAAATCTGTGTAGGTGCTAATTGGTGTTATCATTGCATTTGTTCGACCAATGCTGTTTAAGTTGTTAATTCTAAATAAATCTCGTCCAGTTCCTAAAAGTTGAACGTTTTTATCATAAACAAAATCTTTATATGCTTCATATTGTGTTTCGTTTTCTTTTGGTTGAAGATTTAAAGAAGAATAAATATTTTGTGGCTTAGTGTAATTATTTGTTCCAACATGTAATTCACTTGCTTGCATAGTGTGATTAAACATTGCATATCCGCTAACAATATATGGCACAGCATAAAACTTTTTGTTAAAACTGCCAGAAGAAATCAATTCATCTCTAACATCAAAAGAGTTTTCTTGATTTACTAGATGCGGTAAAACTATTTCACCAACACCAAAACCAAAAGAGATAATATCAGGCTTATTTACTTCCAACTCAGCACTTAATTTTTCAGGAGCAATTGCCTTAATAATAAACAAAACTTGATTATCCTGTTTTTCCATATCGCGTGCGATTGTCTTTAAATAATCAATTCTAGCCTTGCCACCACCTTCAAAGGTTTCAACGTGCCAAATTGTGTAAATGGTTTGTTGTTTTTCATCTCCTTTTAAAATTTCATAGTTCCTTGCTCGCTTAATTCCAAACATAAGAACATAACATGAAATTGAAACAATCAAAATAACACTTAAAATTTTAAACCAATGCTTTTTAAAAAACGATAAAACTTTCATAGTAAATTATATTAAAACTTTTACTAAATTATTTTCTTAATACAAATTTTGTGTTATAATAATTAAAGGAGAGCACAAATGAAACAAGATTATTTAGAAATTGAAACAGAAAGATTAATTTTAAAACCTTTTTCAAGTTTAAAGGATAACGAAAAACTAAAAGAAGAATTAATAAAAAGTTGGGACAACCCTTTTAATGCAAGATATAACGCTGAGCCAGATTCAAGAAAAAGTGTTGAAGATTTAATTGCAAGAGATGAGCCAACATTTGCAAATGTGGAATCATATTACGACACAATGTTTTTTAGAGTAGCCTATGATAAGGTTACAAAAGAACTAATAGGAAGTTGCCGTTTTGGTAAATATCCAGAAAGTGAAACTATGGACACTTGGGATTTTGGCTTTAATGTTTTGCTCAAACATTGGAGCAAAGGTTATGGAACTGAAATGGTGAAGAAAATTATTGAAATTGCAAAATTTGAAGACACAAAATTCTTAAGAGGTGGGGCGGATAACGATAACTTTGCTTCATATCATGCAATGGCAATGAATGGGTTTAAAAGATGTGAGGAACCAGATCGCTCAGGCGATTTTGAGTATATGCTAGATTTAAACGCTCCAAAGCGAACAAAAGAAGAAATGAAACAAGAATGGGACAGTCATATTAAAGCATATATTGATAGACCAAATGAAAATGGGCTTATTTTTGGACCTGAAAAATATGAAGATTTGCAAAAGGTAAGTAAACTAACAAAAGAAATGGTTGGAAAAATTCAAAATGGTGGAGATGAAGATGCTCTTGTGGAAGAATATAACAATAAAGTTGAAACAATTTTGGCAAAATACAAACAAGTTGAAACTTGCGAAAACGATTAAGTTATGAACATAATTTTAGATAAGGTGAAGCGTTTGCCGAATGATGCGGGTGTTTACATCATGAAAGACAAAGATGAAAACATCATTTACGTTGGTAAAGCTAAGAATTTAAAAAAGAGAGTGAGTCAATATTTTTTGAGAAAACAAGACCATGTTAAAGTTCAAAATATGGTTAAAAATGTTGTTGACTTTGACTTTTTCATTGTAAATAATGAAGTTGAAGCACTTGCACTTGAAAATAACCTTATCAAAAAACATAAACCTTACTATAACATTTTGCTTAAAGATAGCAAAACTTATGCTTACATCAAAGTGAACTTAAAACAAGATTTTCCGCGCTTTGAAATAAGTAGAAAGTTAAATAAAAATGACAAATATTTTGGTCCATATATGGCAGGCGTTTCAGCCCGTGATATTATGTCTATTATGGACTATGCTTTTAAACTTAGAAAATGTAAATTACCATTAACAGAAAACAAAAAACCACTCAAACCATGCTTGTTCCATGAAATGCATATGTGTTCTGCGCCATGTGCTTGTAAGATTTCAAAGCAAGAATATATGGAAGAGGTAAACCGTGCAATTCGATTCTTAAAAGGTGAAACAAAAGAAGTAGAGCAAATTCTCAAGCAAAAAATGATGATAGCAAGCGAGAGCGAAAATTTTGAAGTTGCGCTCGAACTTCGTGAAAAACTTAAAATGCTTGAAAAATTGGAAAGTAGGGTTATCACAAGTCTTGGGAGTCTTGTTGATTATGATGTGTTTAATCTTATCACAAGCGGTGAGTTTTCTGCAATGTGCGTTTTAAACATTCGTGGAGGCAAGCTTCAAGGAATTCAGACTTTTGACATTTTAAACTTTTTAGAAGTTAAAGAAGCATATTCTCAGTTCATTATGCAATATTATAATTCGCACCCTATGGTGGCGGATGAGATTATTTTACCGCAAATTGAAACTGAAGAAATTGAAATGTATTTGGCAAATAAATATAACATGTCATTCCGACCAAGCGAAGCGCGTGGAGTGAATCCCTTAAACGAAGAACGTAAAAACGCGATGGGATCCTTCGACTCCGCTCAGGATGACAGCGAAGAATCCCCTAAACGAAGAGAAAGAAAAATCACAATCACCAAACCAAAAATAGACAGCGTTAAATATCAGTTGCTTACAATGGCAGAAAAGAATGCAAGAATGCACATTGAAAAGAACTTAGATAAAACAACAAAACAAAGAAATGCAAGCATTGGTGCAATTAAGCAACTTCAAAAGGACTTAAACTTAAAACATACCCCTAAACGAATAGAATGTTATGACATTTCTCACACTCATGGAACATACACCGTTGCAAGCATGGTTGTGTTAATTAACGGCGAAAAAGCACCAAGCATGTATCGTAAGTTCAAAATTGAAACAGTTGACTTTATTGATGACTTTGCATCCATGAAAGAAGTTTTAACAAGACGTATGGAAAAGTTAAACAGTGATGATATAAGTTTTTCAAGTATGCCTGACTTGATAATTATAGATGGTGGAAAAGGTCAGCTTAGTTCGGCGGTTGAAATTATGGAGAAATACCATTTCACAAACGACCTTATAAGTTTGGCAAAACGAGAAGAAGAGGTGTTTAAACCAAATCAAAGTGTTCCATATATTTTGGCGCGAGGAAGTTTCTCACTTAGAATTATTCAACTTGCACGTGATGAAGCTCACCGCTTTGCAATCACTTTTAATCGACAACTTCGTGCAAAAGGAATGTATAAAGGTGGGTTGGAAAGTATTGCTGGAGTTGGGCCAAAAACACGAAGAGCATTGCTTGGTAGGTTTAGAACAATTGAAAACATAAAAAATGCAACCATAGAAGACTTAGAATCGACAAAAGGTGTGACAAAACCCACCGCGAAAGTGATTTTTGATCATTTTAGAAAAAAATAAGCTAATTTTCTTCGCTACGCCTATAAATTTAGTTTGTTGTTGCACAAGAGCTCTTGACAAATTTTATTTTTGTGGTAAAATAACAAGGCTAAAAGGAGGGAAATATGGATTTAACATATTGTAAATCACAAAGGAGAAAAGCAAGAACAGCTTTAAGAAATTATCTTGTTTCATTTAAAAGTGAAATTCGAGAAGAATTCAATGTGGTAATGCCAATTGAAGAACAATTAAAAAATATGAGTAGTGAAAAATTTGATATATGGTTTGCAAGTGTTGTAGACCTTTTCGCTCAAAAGAAAGAAGTTGATTATGTTTTAACAGAATTGATAGATGAATATCTTTGTTGTGTGAACAATGTTGAAATTGCAGAGCACGAATCAAATTTAATTATTTCTTAAAAGAATGGAGGTAATCCATTTTTTTTATAAACAAATTAGCACTCTTAACAAAAGTTTGCTAAAAATTTTAAAAAAATTGTACATTTTTAGTTGACATTTGGATAGAATAGGTATATAATTTAATCGAAAGTCAAAGAAAGTCAATGCGAGAAACTTCAACCTTTTTAATCACTTGCCAAAGAATTGGCAAGTTTCATCTATGGTTGAGTTTCTCGAAGTATCTGAGAGGGCACCATAAGATGTTTCCCTCGCATTGCTCACCCTCCTAAAGAGGTTGAATATATAAAAAGCAATTAAACGAAGGAAGGAAAAAAGATATGAACAACAAAACGATAAGTGATGTCATTGAAGAATTTATTATGTCAAGTTTAGATGATGATTCATTCATTGAGCTATCACGCAACGACTTGGCAAAATTCTTTTCATGTGTTCCAAGCCAAATTAATTATGTTTTGAACACAAGGTTCACAGTTAATCGTGGTTTTGTGGTTGAAAGTCAACGTGGAGGTGGTGGATATATTAAAGTGGTACGAGTTCAAGATAATAACAGTAATTTCTTAAATAATGCGCTTCAAATATGTTCAAATCCAATAACTGTTATTCAAGGAAATCAACTTTTGGAACAGATGAAAGATAGAAAACTAATAAGTGTTAGAGAAATGGAACTTTTAAAGTGTGCAATTAGCAATAAATCGCTAAATAATCCTATAAATATAGATAATAAACTTAGAGCAAATATAATGCAACAGGTTATAATAGAAACAATGAAATTAAAAGATAGAATTAAGGAGGAAAAATAATATGTCATGTGATAAATGTGGAGCACCAAGTGTGTATCATTCAACTTTAATTGTAAATGGAGTTAGCAAAAACACAAGTTTGTGCAGAGAGTGTGCATTAAAAGAAGGTGTTTTCAATCAACAAAAAACAAGTTTATTTGATGAAATGTTTTCGTCATTTAGTGATTTGTTAGGTTTTGAGCAAGTGGAAAACGTTGTTTGCCCTGTTTGTAAAACAACATTGAAAGAGTTTAAGTCAACAGGAAGACTTGGATGTCCAAATTGTTATGATATGTTTAGAGAAGAAATTTCAAATGTGGTTAAGAGAATTGCCCCATTCGAAACTCATAAACAAGACGCATTCAAAACAGAAGTTAAACCAGCAAAACAAACAAAAGAAGAAAAAATCAAAGATTTAAGAGAACAAATGAAACTTGCGGTTAGTGAAGAACGTTATGAAGACGCGGCAAAAATCAAAAAACAAATCACAAAATTGGAGAGTGCAAATGAATAATGTTATATCAACAAGGGTGACAATATTTAGAAATATTAAAGATTACAAATTTGTAAGTAAATTAACGAACGAAAATAAGCAACAAATCATTGAGTTATTAAAAGATTCGTTAAAAAATAAAATGTCTTATCTTGATTTAAAGCAAGCAAATGGTGAAGTTGCAAAACATTTGATTGGAAATGACTTGGTGTTGGGAAACACTCAAAATTTGTTTGTTTCAAAAGATAACACAGTGATTAATCTTTTTAATGAAGAACATGTTTCAATTGTTTCAAGCTGTGTTGGTTTTCAATCGGATGTGATAAAGAATGCTGTTTCAATCGCAAATCATTTGGCTAATAAAATTCAATTTGCATTTTCAGATGAATATGGTTATTTAATGAGTGATTTGAACAAAATTGGATCAGGCTTGAAACTTGAAAGTAATATCATGCTCAGTGCAATAACCAAAATAAACAAAATTGAGCAAGTGAAACTTAACGTTGCAAAATTGGGATATAGTTTAAAAGAAACAAAGTATCCAGCAATTTACACACTATCAACCAAATGCTGTTTAGGAATAAGTGAGAAAAAACTTTGTGAAGATTTCGAAAACACACTTTCAAAACTTCAAGAATTGGAAATTGAAAGTGTTAAAATGGTTGATATAGAAAATCACGATGATATGTTAGATAAAGTTGCAAGAAGTGTTGCAATCTTAAATTCGGCTGTGTTGTTAAACTATGATGAGTTATATAATATCATAGTGAACTTAAGAATGGGATTAAATTTGGGTATTGTAAATATAAAACTTGAAATTTTGAATAAATTACAACATTTAATATCAAGCAAGAATGTTGACATTGCAACTCAGAGCGAATTTAAAGAGCTTGCTAAAAAAACAAAAGAAATTTTAAAAGGAGAATAATATGTACAATTTAACTGATTTAGCAAACAAAGTTATTCAAGTCGCATCACAATTTGCTGCTCACAGAACAAATCAAGTGGGAACAGAACATATTTTATATGCATTAACAAAAGTTGAAAGCAAATCAAAGAAACTTTTAAATGCATGCCGTGTAACAAGCGAAGTTGTGCAGGAAGTGTTGAATAAATATTCAACAGGTGGAATACCATCGAATGTTGTTGAACTCACTCCAAGAGTTAAAGAAATGCTTATGATTGCAAACAGTGTTGCAAAGAAAACCCATAGTGCATATATTTCAAGTGAACATATTTTGGTGGCACTTTTGAGTCAAGAAGATAGCTTTGCAATTAACATTCTGGCGGGTGTTTTAAAACTAAATATTTTAGAAATAAGAAACAAAGCAATAAGTATAATAACAAACTCTGGAAGCACATTTGAAACAGATGGATTTGTTCAAGTTGGAAACATTAAAGGAAGAGATGAAAACAACACTAACAATAAAGATAATATTGTGAGCGATCTTCCAGAAGAACTTTTGGAAATGGGAAGTGATTTAACTCTCAAAGCAAAGCAAGGTAAAATCGACCCAATCATAGGAAGAGACTCTGAAATTGAGAGAATGATTGAAATTTTGTGCAGAAAAACCAAGAACAATCCAGTGCTTATTGGTGAGGCAGGTGTTGGCAAGACGGCAGTTGTTGAAGGTTTGGCAAGGCGAATTGTTTCTGGTGAAGTTCCTGCAATTCTCAAGAATAAAACTATATATAGTCTAGATATTGGCGGTCTTATGGCAGGTACAAAATATCGTGGAAGCATGGAAGAAAAACTTAAAAACGCCATTGAAATGATAACAACAAACAGAAGTATTATTGTTTTCATTGATGAAATTCACACACTTGCTCAAGTTGGAAGTGACAAAGGTGAAACAAATCCAGCAGATATGCTAAAGCCATATCTTGCACGTGGTGAAATGCAAACAATTGGAGCAACAACCACAGATGAATATAGGAAATATATTGAAAAAGATAAGGCTTTAGAAAGAAGATTCCAACCAATTATGGTCGACCAACCAACAGTTGAACAAACAATTGAAATTTTGAAAGGCTTAAGAGATACTTATGAAGCGTATCACAAAGTAAAAATCTCAGATGAAGCAATCAAAGCCGCTGCAACTTTGTCTGATAGATACATTCAAGATAGAAGTCTTCCAGATAAAGCGATTGACTTGATTGATGAAGCATCAAGTAGGGCAAAAGTTAAATCAAATTACGATAGTGCTGAAGTGAAAGCACTTAAGGAAAAATTGATTAAACTTGAAGCGGAAAAAGAAGATGCGGTTAATCAAGAAAACTTTGAAAGAGCGGGAAAATTGAGAGACAAAATTTCTGAAATCAAAGAAGAAATCGCACGTCAAAAATCTTTACCAATTGTTCAAGGTAGTCAAGAAGCTGTTATCACAGAGCATGAGGTGGCAGAAGTTATCAGCAAATGGACAAACATTCCGCTTACAAAACTTACCGAAGGCGAAGCAGAGAAACTTCTTAATCTTGAAAAGATGATGACAGAACGAGTTAAGGGTCAAGATGAAGCGATTGAAAAAGTAAGCAAGGCGATCAGAAGAAGTCGAATTGGAATAAGGGACCCTAGAAGACCAATCGGCTCGTTCTTGTTCTTAGGTCCAACTGGTGTTGGTAAAACTGAACTCAGTAAAGCGCTTGCTGAAAGTTTGTTTGATGATGAAAACAAAATCATTCGTCTTGACATGAGTGAATTCATGGAAGCGCATAGCGTAAGTAAACTTATCGGTAGCCCGCCTGGGTATGTTGGTTTTGATGATGGTGGACAACTTACCGAACAAGTGAGAAGAAAACCTTATAGTGTTGTGCTCTTTGATGAAATTGAAAAAGCACACCCAGAAGTATTCAATATGCTTCTTCAAATTCTTGACGACGGAAGACTCACTGACAGCCACGGAAAGATTGTAAGTTTCAAAAACACAATCATCATTTTAACTTCAAACATTGGAAGCAACAAACTCAACAAATCAAATGTAAGTCTTGGTTTTGGTGAAAACACAACTGAAGAAGATAAACAACAAGTGATGTTAAATGAACTGAAAAAATATTTTAAACCAGAATTAATCAACAGAATTGATAACATTGTTGTGTTTAATAAACTTAGTGAAAAAGTTATGAAAGACATTGCAAAGAAAATGCTTAGTGACTTAAATAAAAACTTAAAGCAAAGCGATATTGAATTGAAGTTTACTCAAGCAACCCTCAATTACCTTGTTAAAAATGGCACAAATGAAGATTTTGGTGCTCGTCCAATGAGAAGACTTATCACAACAAAAATCGAAGATGAGTTGGCTGACCGTATGCTCAAAGGTGAAATCAAAAAAGGCGACAATGTGCTTGTTGATTGTAAAGATGGCAAACTAATTTTCATGACAAAAACAACAGAATAAAAAAGGAAGACTAAACTTCCTTTTTTCTTTGTGTATAGAATATTAGTTAGGGGATTCTTCGATTTCGCTAACGCTTCACTCAGAATGACAAAAGGTGTCATGCTGAGCATGCCACTAAGAAATAGTAACATGTTTTGATTATGGGATGTTTCGATTCCGAAGGAAACAGGCTAGGGCGTTTACGCACCACCTGACTTCACGTTGCACTTCGCTCAACATGACATTAGAGTATGTTAATCCTAGTGTCATACCGAGCGAAACGAAGTGTAGTCGAGTGTATCCCATCGCTTCGCAGTCATCCTGAGATTTAGTCAGTGGTATGTAAACATCCTACGCTGTCATCCTGAGCGAAGTCGAAGGATCCCTTAATCAGAATGTGATAATTTTATGATATTGAAATCTTTAAAATGTTCAAGTTTGTTTTTGTCTTTTTCACAAGCAATAATGGTTGAACTTTCTTTAATTTTGTTGAGCGAAAATTTCGCAAGTTCAATATGTTCTGCGTCTAAATCTTCAAAAAAGTTTTCAAGCAAGATGTATTTTGGTTGTCTTAAAGTTGCGCGAATAAGAGCAATAATTTTTTGTTCACTAAGAGATAATTTTTTAACTTTTAATTTTAAAATATTTTCAATTTGTAAACTTACAAAATCTCTATTTTTTGAATTTAAATTATTATTTAATTCTTCATTTTTAATATTTAAATATTTATCTAAAAAATTTAAATTATTATTTTTTAGTTCCAAAAACATGCTAAAAATTAGATTTTTTGCGGAATTTTTGTTAATTTTTCTAATTTTTAGTGGAAAATATAAATTTGTAAATATATTTTTATTTTTAAACAATGTAGGGTTTTCTGGCAAATATGCAATTTTTAAATCTTTATCTTTAATGCTTTTTAAATTAACATCATCAACAAAAACTTCACCTTTGTAGTCTTTATCAATTTTAGATAGTATGCGCATAATTGCATTTGTGCCATCAAAAAAATCACCAACAAAAAGAGTGTGACCATCAATCACACAACAAAAATCATAGAGCGAATAAAAATCGTTTACATATTGAATGAAAACATTCTTAAATTTAATCATGAAAGTATTATATCACAAAACATTAAACTTGTAAAGAAAGAGATTACCGTCATCCTGAACTCGTTATTCTGTCATTCTGAGTGGAACGTTAGTGGAATAAGGTGAGTGATAAACACTTCACCTTGTTGTAGACAAGCTAAGAATCCCATAGTCGGAGTGAGACACTTCGTTTAAGGGATGTTTCGACTTCGTTGCACTCTGCTCAACATGACATTTAGAATATGTTAATTCCATTGTCATGCCGAGCTCAGTCGAGAGTGTCTTAAAAAAGGACTATATTAGTTCCTTTATTTTCCATGTAAATGATCATTTCTAGCAGAATTGAAAGTGTAAGATAACCACTCATTGTAATTTATACTATCTGCAGTGGAAATTTCAGATTTTGTATGAAAATTTTGTCCGTTAGACAAACCTATAACACAATGATTTTTTCTATTATCATTTTCATCATGTTCTTCCCAAATCAACTTAGCAAAATCAATTTGATGAAGATTAATTAATGGCAAATCTTCACCCAAGTCAACATAATTTCCATATGGTTTAAAATGAGTTTTTAATTCTTCCAATCTTTGCAAAATTTCATCTTTTGAATTTGTGCGAGTTTCTATGAGAATTTCTAACTTTTTTCTATTTGAAACTGCTATGTAATACATTGGTTCATCAAGATCTTGATGTATAATAGAAATATATTCAATTTCATTTAAACCAAAAGGAAGTCCAAGTTTTTCAGTTAATGTTTGTTTTTTAACTTGTTTTGGATTTTCAACTTTTTGTTCAGTTTCTTGTTTTTTCTTTAAATTTCTTTTAAATAATCTTGCTAACATAATGTTCTCCTTAAAGGCATAATAACATACTTAAAAGGAATTTGCAATATCAAATTTAAAAATAAATTAAAACTTTAAATAGCCCGCGCCTTCTTGGTCGACATTTCCTGTTATCTTTTCGCAATGAGATAACAGGAATTTTTTTATTTCAGTGTTTGTCATTTGAGGGTATTTAGATTTAATGATGGCGCAAACGCCTGCAACGATTGGAGTGGCAACACTAGTTCCGCTCATTTTGGTGTATGGCAGAAATTTATTATTGCAAGAAATAATATCAACCGCTGGAGCGAGCAAATCTGGTTTATGCCCATAAATTGTTGGTCCACGGCTTGAAAAATCCGCAACACTCAAATTTTTAGTATCAAGCGCGCCAACTGTAATTATGTAAGGGTTGTTTCCAGGTGATTTGATTGAATTTTGATTAGGACCACTATTTCCAGCTGCGGCAACAATAGTAATTCCTGCTTTCCACAGTGCTTCAGCACCTTGACTTAATGGGTCAAAATTTTCGCTTGCTTCAGAACCAAAACTCATGCAAACAACGCTAATGTTATACTTTCTATGATTTTCATAAACCCACTGCATTGCATCTAAAATCATGTTTGAATTGCTGTCGCCGTTTTTCCCCAAAGCTTTAATTGAAATAATGTTTGCTCGTTTTGCAATTCCAATATTAGAGTGGGAAAAAATTCCATTTCCACAAGCAACGCCTGCAACGAAAGTTCCATGACTATTATCATCATAAGGTGTTTCGGTTTTGTTAATTAAGTCTATAAATTTCACAATTTTAGATTTGGGTAATATAAAATCTAAATGTGGATGAATTCCCGTGTCGATAAAACAAATTGTCTGTCCTTGTCCAAAATATTTGTTTTCAGTGAGTGTTGATAAATTTATGAAATCACCTTCCGAATTTTGTGTTTGAACACGAGCATTAGAATTGATAAAACTAACATGATTTTGATGTGATAAAATACTTAAATCATCCACATCAGCGGATAAATAAAAACAATTTGCAAAAGGATAAGAAGTGTAAGAATATTTAAAATTATCTAAAAATTTCTTGGTTATGTTGAAATTTTCAGAAAAAACAAACACATTTTTGAATTTTTTTGTGTTTAAAACTTCAACATCGTTTAAAAGGTTGTGAGAAATTTTATTTTTGTTCATTGATTGCGTTAACTAAATTATTTAACATCTCTTGTTGGTCTGAATTAAGGAATGGTGCAAGAGTTGATTTTAAATTATTTAAAGTTCCGGCATCCAATTTTCCTTCTTTTTTTAGTTTACTTGCTTCAGAAAAAAGATTAGCCATAAGGTCGTTTTGATTCATGTTTTTATATTTGTTAATTATGTCTTCATATTGACTTGCTTGTTCTTGATTATCTTTTAAAATTTTTTCAGTTTCTTTGCTGTGTTCTTTTGAAAAACTTCTAAAATCTCTTGGCATAATACACCTCGAAAATATATATGAAAAGTTTTTGATGATTGTGACAATAAAGTTAAACGTAACATAAATATTAACATGGAAAATGAAGATAGCAGAAATGCTTTATATTGTGACCCAAATGCTTACATTCAAAGGTTTGAAAAAAAAGAAAAACACAAACCAAGAAAGGTGGTGTTTCAAGAACCTTATGAACAACTACCCAATTTTTACATAAACAATAATTTTACAAAGCACAATTGCGATTGCGTTTCTAACAATCAAAACTATAACAATAATTCGAACGCTAATAACCGTGATTGCAATTGTAATCACGGAAATAGTAATTACAATCAACGGTGCTACTGTGACAACCATAATAATAAATCCGATAGAAATCAATTTGGTTACACTAATCGCGATTACTATTGTAATCATGATGACAACTGTCATAATGGCAATCTACCAAAACAAAGCGGATTTGGTTTTGATTTAAAAAGTTTGCTTCCGCTAATGAGTTTGTTTAATAAAGGTGGTGGAGCAGATTTAAGTCAAATAGTTGGACTTTTAAACAACACAAACAATTCACAAAATGGAAATAACTCAAACCCAATGAATTTGATTTCAAACTTAATGTCTAATAAAGATGCAATGAGTGGGATATTAAATCTATTCAAAGGTGGTGGATTAAACTTGTTTAACAAAAAGCAAACTACAAAAAAAGAACTCAAAACCACAGATTTTGAAATTAAAAACTACACAAGAGTTGAATAAAAAAGACACATTTGCTGTGCCTTTTTGCAATATTAATCATTTGGGATTAAACTTTCATCAATTTCGTAAGTTACATAATCAATATAAGCCATTTGATAAAAACCATCTGTGCCACTAACTTCATAACTTAAGATTTTAGTATCATCAAAAACATATATGATTGTTGTATCATCCATAGTAATTGTGCAAGAGTAAATAAGTTTATTATTTTGCATTGAATATTGGAAAACACATTTTTCTTCGTCTCCAATATAGTTGGTAATATGATAAACAAATAAACAATCTCCAACACATTGTAGAACAATATCAAAATTTATATAATCTCTGCTATTGACTGTAAGATATTCTTCTTCAGTTTTTGTTCCAATCCCATTCTCAACTGTATAAATTGTTTGACAGTTTTCATAAAAGTTTTTGATAGTATAATTATCTTCATCTATGCGGCCCACTAATTGACCAGTAGCTATTCCACTTTCTTTATCATATAAATAAATTTGAGTTGCGGAAGTTTGAATGCTACCATGGGTTTCTGGTCCGACTATTGAATGTGATACATAATGATTTTCTGTTTTCAAATAATCAACAGCAGAAAGTAATGTTGTTCTCATTTCTTCAATGTCTAATGAATCTAAAATTTCAACTTTTGCATATATACCATAAACATTAATATCTTCTGTAACATTTGTAAATGTTCTGTCCCATCCAACAAATTCATAACCTAATACTGAACTTTCCAATTCTGTTGGTGCTGTTGCATCTTCTCCAGATTCTACATTTTGAGTTGAAATTAATCTTCCATAAGCATCATAGAACTTAACACTAAAAGTGCTAACATTTTCAACAATTGTTATTGTTAATTCGGTTTCAAATCCTTTAAATAATATTGTTATTTTGTATGTTCCAGGTGTAGTTAAATAATCATGATAAGCTTCGGGGATTAATTCGCTTGTTACCGGCATTTCTTCACTTGTATCATCTTCATAAGTGATGATTAGTGTAATGCCCGCACTATCAAATCCTCCAGCTTGAATAGTTGCTGGTACTGAGTTTTCTTTAATTTCAATACTTGCAATGTTAACATCTTTTTGATAAGAACTACAAGCTGAAATCAAGAACATTGATGAAATGATTAATGCAACCATCATCATTTTTGATAAAATTTTGTTTTTCATTTTTCCTCCTTAAAATTTTGTATAAAAATATACAATAAAATAATTATATAGCGGATTTTCCGCCAAGTCAACAATTTTAGCGGACTTTCCGCTAAAATCTAAGAAATGAAGTCGTTTGGTAGCAATTTGAGAATGTATAGGCAGATGAAAAAACTCTCGCAACAAAAATTGGGAGAGTTGCTAGGTTTTTCTGCCCGAACAGTTTCAGATTGGGAGTGCGGTAACACTGAGCCAGACATAAAAACTATAAAAATGATGGTTAAAGTTTTAGAAGTTTCTATTGAAGAATTGTTTGATTTTTAACAAAACAAATTAAAAATATTAAGCAAGAACATGCTTAATATTTTTCTTTTCGCTGTGCTTGTAGAGAACGATTTTTCTTCCAATAACAGTAACTACGTCAGCGCCAAGTTTAACTGCAATTTCAGTTAACTCAAATTCGCTTGGAAGTTCAACGTTATCTTGAACTGCGATTTTGATTAATTCGTGGTTAAAAAGTTCTTCTTCAATTTGTTTTAAAACGTTTTCAGAAAAGCCGTCTTTACCAACCCAAAGAGTAGGTTTAATTGTCATGGCTAAACTTCTTAACTTAATTCTTGTTTTTTTGTCTATCATAATTTATTTCCTTTTAAATTTTTTACAAATTTTTTGTTTTAGTCATTCCAGTCTAGTGAATCTAGTGGAGCGAATTCTCTAAGATAAGCATTGTGTTCTGATAGTGGAATCCTTCGACTCCGCTCAGGATGACTATGTCGCAATTTTCGTTTTTGCAAGCTTAATTCTTTGTGAATTCTATAATTTAAATCAACTTTTATTAAAAGTGAGGATTTATTGTTCGAACGACTTAGGATTTAATGAATGTTCTTATTAACACATTCATAAAATCCGTTTAGTGAGTGGCAATAATCCGAGCTTATCTAAAAATAAATTTCATATTCTAATGCGCCGAAGTGCATAATGTCGCCATCTTGAACGCCATGTTCTTTAAACATATCCATTATGCCATCTTTTTGAAGACGAAGTTGGAAGTATGCAAGAGATTGAGTGTCGTTAAACACAATTCCACGTTGAAGGTTGTCAAGATATCCACCGGAAAGTCGCCATTCATGTTCGCCAAGACGTTCAATTTTGATTGATGTTGTGTCTTTAACTTCAAGTTCAACTTGTTCAACCGGAATAGGTTCGCTCTTAGGTAGAGTGATAAGTTTTGCATAA
This sequence comes from uncultured Lachnospiraceae bacterium, assembly GCA_964614965.1. GTDB lineage: Bacteria > Bacillota > Clostridia > Christensenellales > UBA1242 > Onthoplasma. The sequence continues at coordinate 15,573 of CAZTNT010000005.1, forward strand.
ACCTTTTTAACCAAATCATCCACATTTTTTCTTGTTATTGAAGAAATTGGCACAATTTCAACATTGTCTTTAATGTTTTCTTTGAATTTTTTAATTTTTTCATCAATATTTTCTATCAAATCAAGCTTTGTGAACACAACTATTTGAGGAAGTTTACTTAACTTGTCGTTGTATTGTTTCAATTCTTTGTTGATAATTTTATAGTCTTCAACAATATCGTTTCCATAAAATTCGCTTGAATCAATAACGTGAACAACAAGGCGAGTTCTTTCAATGTGAGCCAAGAATTCATGGCCAAGACCAGCACCTTCGCTTGCGCCATCAATAAGTCCTGGAATGTCTGCAACAACAAAACTGTCATCATAAATTTTAACAACACCAAGGTTGGGAGTTAGAGTGGTGAACTCATAGTCTGCGATTTTTGGTTTTGCGTTTGTGATAACACTAAGTAGAGTAGACTTTCCAACATTTGGTTTTCCAACAAGAGCAACGTCTGCAATCGTTTTTAATTCAAGTGTAACCTTATATGGTTTAACAACTTCGCCAAGTTGACTAAATCTTGGCGACTGGCAAGTAGGGGACTTAAAGAAATTGTTTCCTTTACCGCCACGACCACCTTTAAGAGCACAATATGTGAAGCCATCTTCATACATATCTGCAAGAACTTGACCAGATTCAGCATCTTTAATAACAGTGCCACGAGGCACTTTAATGTAAACATCTTTACCGTTTTTTCCGTTTTGGAGTTTTCCGTGACCACCTTCGCCGTTTTCAGCTTCAAACTTTTTCACATATTGAAAATCAATAAGAGTGTTTTTATCTTTATCTGCAACGAAAAAGATAGAACCGCCATTTCCGCCGTCACCGCCGTCTGGACCGCCCTTTTCAACAAATTTTTCACGGTGGAAATTAACTTTACCGCTTCCGCCGTTTCCCGCTTTAATTGTTATTGTAACTTTATCTAAATACATTTTATTTTTTCCTTTTATAATATTTGCAAATATCTTTTAACTTGCAATTCTCACACAATGGTCGTTGCGCTTTGCAAGTGAGACGCCCAAACCAGATTGCTTGATGATGAAATTTTGTTCTATTTTCATATGGAATGACTCTTAATAAGTCTTTTTCGCATTCTTCTGGAGTTGAGTTTTCTTTGGTGAGACCTAGTCTTTTGCTAACTCTATGAACATGAGTGTCCACAGCAATAGTTTGTGCATTGAAAGCCACTCCTAAAACAACATTTGCAGTTTTTCTTCCAACCCCAGAAAGAGTGGTTAGTTCTTCCATGGAACTAGGAACTTGTCCATTAAACTTGTTGATTAAATCTTGAGACAACTCTATAATTGCTTTTATTTTGTTGTTATAAAACCCACATGGATAAATGATTTGCTTGATTTTTTGTTCACCTAAAGCAAGCATTTTTTCAGGAGTGTTTGCATGTTTAAACAGTTCTTTTGTGACAAGATTTACTCGTTCATCCGTGCATTGCGCAGATAAAACAACCGCAATAAGTAATTCGAAACTATTGGAAAAATTGAGTGCACATTTTGGATTTGGGTGCAATTCATCAAAATATGCTAAAATCTCATCAATCTTTTTCACGTAAATATAATACCAAATTTTAGCAAAATAGTCAATATATAAAATAAAAAAACGGATTTGCATTGTCCGTTTTTTTACATCAATCTTAAAATTTGTTCACCATTGCTTGTTTGATGAACTAAATAAAGTCCTAAAAAAGATTTTGGCTGGTAACGCCTAAGCATTTGAGAAACTGAGCCTAGATTTTTAAAATCAGTTTTAATTGAAAGCATACAACTCGATCCTATGCTTTTAGGGGAGTTGATGATTGATAAATATATTCCATTAGATTTTAAGACTCTAGCAAATCCATATAATTCGTTTCGGGATTTAAAGGATATGATTAAGTGTTTCATAACATTCTCCTTATTTCACATTATTCAAAATATGTTGAATTGGTGTAAAAACCAATAACAGAATATTAAAAATTTTCATATTGTGTTGTATGAGTTATAATAATAAAAAATTTATATATTTTGATAACGCTGCAACGAGTTTTCATAAACCAAAAGAAGTCAAAGATGCAGTCATTAATGCACTAAATCTTTACACTGCAAACCCTGGAAGAAGTGGGCACACGTTGTCTCAAAATGTTGCTGAGGTTATTGTGGAGACGAGAGAAAATTTAAAGGATTTTTTTGGTGCAAAAAATTACGAATTGATCTTTACAAAAAATTGCACAGAAGCGCTCAACTTGGCAATTTTCGGAACACTGAAAAAAGGTGATCATGTAATCACAACTTGTTATGAACATAACTCTGTTTTGCGTCCACTTGAACGCTTAAAAAAGATTGGCGTTGAAGTAACAAGTTTAGATTCTGATTTAGAAAATTTTGCGCGCGATTTTGAAAGAGAAATTCGATCAAACACTCGCCTTGTAATCACAACTTTTGTGAGCAATGTGACAGGTGAAATTTGTGACATTAAAAGTGTAAATAAGATTTGTAAAAAACACAACATTCTTTATCTTGTTGATGGTGCGCAAGCAAGTGGTCATATGGAAATTGATTTAGAGACTTTAGGTTGTGATATGTTTGCTTTCGCTGGTCATAAAGGTTTGCTTTCGATGTCCGGAGTTGGTGGGTTGTTTGTGAAAAATCTTGAAGATTTATCACCAATAATTTTTGGCGGAACTGGAACGGATAGTAAAAATTTAGTTCAGCCAACCGACACAATTGAAGGTTTTGAAGCAGGCACAATTCCAACAATTTCAATAATTTCTTTAAATGCGGGTGTGAAATTTTTGAAGCAAAATTTTTCAAAAATTATTGAAAAAGAACGTAAATTAAGTGATTTTTTATACAAAAACTTAAAAAATCTTAAATTTTTAACACTTTTTTCAAAAAAATCAAGCAAAAATGTTTTTTCGTTTAATGTGAAAAATATTGATAGTGGAACGGTTGCAAACATGCTGAATGAAAAATTTAATATATGTGTTAGAGCAGGTCTTCACTGTGCGCCACTTATTCATAAAAAGAATGGAACTCTAGATATGGGAGCGGTTAGAGTGAGTCTTGATTTCTATAACACAATTGAAGAAATTGAATATTTGATTTTTGCACTTAAACAAATTGCTAACGTTTAAAAAATGGTTGAAGTTTGCAAATAATTGAGCAAATTAAAAGTAAACTTCCAAAAATTAAATAGTATGTGTGGAATGGTAAAATGATACTTGAAAATATCAAAATTAAACCGCATAAAAAGTATGATTTTGCTTTGCTTGGAATAAAGAAATTTTTCATAATTTCCTTAAATTTTTTCTTTTGCTTTTTTGTGTTTAAGTTTGAAACATCAGGGAATAAATTTGCTTTGGAAAAGAATTCGTCATAAAGTAATTTTTTTGTAATAAAAACTATACTTAAATCTTTCAAAATTTTGTC
>CAZTNT010000005.1:19043-24270 GCA_964614965.1 uncultured Lachnospiraceae bacterium
ATTTTCAATATTATTTTCTGTTTCACAACAAACAATTTCCAAAACATCGATATCGTCTTTTCTTTTTTGAACCAAATTTATCAAATCAAATTGGTTGAGTTTTTGATTTTTGAAATATAGTAAAACTTGACATTTCAAATTGTCTTTTTCGTATATTAAACAATCCTTATATGATGTTGTTGGATATTCTTTATTTAATATTATTTCTAGGAGTTTGAGTTTGTTGGGTGTGTCAAGTAATTGGAAAGCTAGAAACTTTTCTTCAATATCAGTTAGATATTGTTTTGTTGATTGTTTTTTTACTGTTCGTTTGTCTAAAAAATAAAACAACAAAAACACGCATGCGAATGAAAAAAACAAACTAAATATAAACGTGGTCAACAAGTCCCTAATGTAAAAATTGATCCATGCATAAATAATTAAAAAGATTGAAATTGTGATAAAAATTTTATCAATTAAATTAATAACTTTAAACTTTGACATAACATAATATTAACCAAAGAAAAAATGTTTCAAACTAATTTTTTAAAAATTGCATAAGATATTTGACAAAAAAACAAATAATATATAAAATTATAACAACAGGTGGGGTATGTTTAGTAATTTAATTGAAAAAAAGTTTAATGGACAAGAATTGTCACAAACTGAATATTATGAAATTGTTGATAAGTTTGTTCAATATGGGGTGAATAAGGATACTATTAAGTTCTTCCTCAGTTTAAACTCTTTTGGAATGACAAAAAAAGAGGTTCTTTATCTATCACGAGCTTTGCGTGATAGTGGAAAAGTTTTTAACTTTGAGGAATGCGTATTTGAAAAACATTCAACTGGTGGAGTTGGAGATCCTTCAAGTGTTGTTTTAATTCCGCTTATTGCAAGCTTGGGATATAAAATCATTAAGTCAACAGCACGTTCATTTATGTTCACAAATGGAAGTGCTGATAGGTTTGGAGCGATTCCAGGTTTCAAAGTAACTTTAAATGATGAGGCAATCGTTAAAGCCTTAGATAGAACAAATGCTTGTGTTCTTTCACACGATGAAATTGTTTGTCCTGCTGATAAGCTTTTGTATGATATACGTGAAATTGCTGGAATTGAAAGTGATATCAATTTGCTTGCTGCATCTATCGCAGGGAAAAAACTCGCAAGTGGTGCAAAAATTGTTTTAGTAGATATTAAATTTGGTCAAGCTTCCATTGTTAAAACTTATGAAACAGCAAAAGAGCTTGCTTCAATTTTAAAATATATATTCAATAAATCAAATGTCAAGAGCATAATAGTGTTAACAAACACACTTCAAACAATAGGTGAAGGAATAGGAAATGCTGTTGAAGTTGTTGATGCATTGAATGTTTTGCAAGGTCGTCATTGCTTACTTAGAGATGTCTGTGTGGAATATGCAACACAAATGATTATGGCGGCAGACAAGAAACTCAAAAGAAAAGATACAGAAGATATGGTCAAAATGGCGCTTGACAATGGTTCAGCGTATAACAGGCTTTTGCAAATAATCAAATGGCAAGGTGGTAATGAACAAATTGTAAAAGAGGCTAAATTGCTTGTTCCGTATAAGTCTGTTAATTTTGTCGCAGATAGAGATGGCTGTGTTGGAAGCATAAACTCCTTGCTTTTGGGAGAATTAATAAGAAGGTTATGTGCAGAAACACATGATAGTAACATTGGTGTTGTGCTTCGCGTTAAGATTGGTCAAATGGTGAAAAAGGGTGATGTAATCGTGTCTTTCTATTATAAAGAAGATGCCGATTTAGAAAAATACAAAAAAGCGATAGCTGGATGTGTTAGAGTGACAAGTGAAAAAATCAATCCAGTTAAAGTTATAAGAAAGGTTATTAATTAATGAAAACAACAGTTACAAGGCTAGAGGAAACAAAAAAACTTGCAAATGACTTTGCTACCACTTTATGTGGTGGTGAAGTTGTTTTGTTAAATGGTGATCTTGGTGCTGGAAAAACTACTTTCACACAATTTGTTTTTGCCTCCCTTGGAGTGAAAGACGTGGTGAATAGTCCCACTTTTGCAATTTTAAAATCCTATCAGGGTGATAAATTTAAACTTCATCATTTCGACACGTATAGAATAACGGCAGAAGAAGCAATTGAAGCTGGATTTGATGAAATTTTTAATGAAAAAGATAGTGTTATTTTTGTTGAATGGAGTGAAAATATTGCACCATTAATTCCTGATAATACAATCAAAATCAATATTAAATACTTAAATGAAAACGAAAGGGAATTTGAAATTTTAAAATGAAAAAACTTGTTATAAACACAGCAAATGACGAACTTTTCATTGTTCTAAAAAAGGACAATGAAATTTTTTCTGGGTCCTTAAACTCAAAAATGCATCATAATGAAACAATGTTGCCGGAAATTGATAAAATGCTGAAAGAGCATGAAGTTGACATTACGGCAATTGATGAATTTGGTGTGGTTATTGGCCCTGGTTCTTTCACTGGGATTCGCGTTGGAGTTGCAACAATTAAGGCGTTCCGTGATGCGATTGGTGTCAAAGCAAAAGGAGTAAACAATCTTGACTATTTATTTGCACTTGCGAAAAATAAAAATCCCAACATTGAAACGGTTGCAATAAATGGTAGTCGTGATAGTTATTTTGTTGCAAAACTTATTCATAGTGTTGTCTATAAATATCCAAGAAATTTAACATTAAATGAACTTAAAGAAGTTGCTGAAAATAAGCCGATTGGAATGTTCAAAGATGATGAGAATTTAAACTGTTTGGTTGTTGAACAAGATGAAAATGTTTTATTGGAATGTTCAGATAGTAGTGCTGATGAAACACTTATTCCCGTTTATTATCAACTTTCACAAGCGGAAAATGAAAAACTTAAAAGAAGCGAAATCAAAATTGAAGTTGCAACAAGTGAAAATTTAAAAGACATTGTTGAGCTTGAAAAAGATAATATTATAGTTAACACAATGAGTGAAAATCAAATTGAAAGTACTTTGAGTGATGAAAACTATATTGTTTTAAAAGCAACATTAAATGATGAAATCGTTGGATTTATAATGCTAAATAAGAGTGATGAACTCAATATTGATAGCATTGCTGTAAAAAAGGAATTTAGAAATCTTGGAGTTGCTTCAAAACTTATTGAAAATGCTTGTGAAGTTGCTAAAGTTAACAATATCGACACTCTAAGTTTGGAGGTGTCATACAAAAACATCACAGCATATTTATTGTATAAAAAACTAGGTTTCATAGAGCGAAGAACTCGCAAAAATTATTACGCAGATGGAACTGATGCAGTTGAGATGATTAAGAGGATTTAACTTAAGTTGTTAAGTGTAATCATCAGGTAGGTCGTTTAAAAGAAGTAATGTGTCGCCATTGTTTAGAATTGAAAAATATTGTTTTGCATCATTGAGTGTATTGGTGAAAAAGATTTGAGGTTGAAGCTTGCGTTTTTCAATCTCTTTTTTTATGCCATCAAGCATTGCTTGTTTGTTTAGATTTCCAACAATAACACAATAATCACAAAATGAGAGTTGTTTTCCAAGATTAAAGTTGATGTTGTATTTTTCTTTTCCACATTCAATAATGCCGGGAGTGACAATCATTTTTTTACCAGAGAAATTTTTTAAAACCAACAGAGATTGATTTGCGCTTGCTGGGGAACAATTATAACTATCATCCAAAATGTTAATGTGGGTTTGAGTAAGTGATAATCTGTGTGGGACTTGCTCTAATTTTTCAATTGCTGAAATTATGTTTTCGGTTTTGATTTCAAGATAACTTGCAAGGGTGCAAGCAAGACAAATGTTCAAAACATTGTGACGCCCTAAAAGAGAAGTTTGTAATGAATAAGTTTGATTGTTTAAAACTAAGTCGAATTTGGTTTTGCAATGTTCAATGTAAATATTTTTCGCATATATATTTGCTTGGCTGTTAATTGAAACAGAAAATTTTTGTCCCGTTTTTTCTTCATACATACGTCTGGTGTAAAGATTATCATTGTTAAAAATGCAGGGATTATTCTGAAGGAAATTAGAGAGTTCAGATTTTGTTTTAAACACATTTTCGACTGAATGAAAACTTTCCAAATGTTGTGGTGATATGGTTGTGATAATTCCATAGTCTGCACCAAATAAATTACAAAGTTTCTTGATATCGTTTTTGTGTCGTGCTCCATATTCCAAAATCAAAAATTCAGTTTCATATTTTAAATCATTGTTAATGAATTTTGCAATTCCAAGTGGGGTGTTGTAACTTGCTGGAGTAAACTGAACTTTATATTGAGTTGAAAGTATTTTTGCCAAAATATTTTTAACGCTTGTTTTTCCGTTGCTACCAGTTATGGCGATAATTTTTGCTGGATGATTTTTAATTTTTCTGCTTGCTAAATTTATGTAATGTTTGTTTTTTAATTTGTCATATATGTTTATGGAATTTGCAAGAGCTGGAGCAATGAAAGTTAATGAAATGATAAGTAGGAAAGAAAGTTTGTAAAAGTATAATAGCGACAAAAGAAAAATTGAAAAAATATACAATCTCGACAACTTTCGTGTAAATTTAAGCGGTGTTTTTGAAGATTTGATTAAATTTTTTAAATAAAATAAATTTAAAATATAAACAAATAAATTTGTGACAATATAAAACATAATATTTTTTAAAAACAATTCAAAAACAAATAAAATAAAACAAATTAACAAAAATATTGTTTTTTTATTTAAAAAATATGTAAAATATCTTGAATTGTTGTAATCTTTTAACTGGTAGATGTGTAAAAACTTATATAAAAGCATTGAATTGGTTAAAAATATTAATAAGTTGAAAAGGTAATGAATTTGCATAAAAACTTCCTTTTTTGTTTAAATGAGTTTTTTATTATAAGTAAAATGTTGCAAATTTAAAGAATTTCTAAAACAGAGTTAAATGTCTAATTGTGGGATCCTTCGACTGCACTCAGGATGACATTTAGCGCTCAATATGACAGTGATATTTTAATTTCATTCTGAGCGAAGTGAAACGGAGTTGAACAATCTCATAGATAGAGAGATGTTGTTCCTAAACAAATAAATAATTTTTTCTGGATTTATGTAAAAACAACATAAATTTACATAAAGACAAGTAAATTTAATAAAAGCTTAAGTGTTTTTCAAAAATTTTACCACTTCGTGATTAAATTTCGAACTTTCTTTTAGATATGCAAAATGGTCACTTTTGACTGTTAAGAATATGGTACTGT
>CAZTNT010000006.1:0-23191 GCA_964614965.1 uncultured Lachnospiraceae bacterium
TATAAAATAAATAAAGAAATATTAAAAGAAGATGTAAAAATTGATAAAAATACTGAAAATAATTATAAGTATTTAGAAAAATATATAAAAATTATTAAAAATCAATATAATTTGAATGAAAAAACAATAATTTTTGCATTAAATGGAATTTTTAAAAATCTCAATGAAGAACAAATAAATTTTATTAAATCTCTTTTCTCAGAAATAATTAAAGATAGATATGCTTTCATTGATAATATTCTTTTTGAATGTTTGGAAATGGACAAGAACTTTGTTTATGGTAAAAGCAACTTGGACAAGGTTTTATTAAATCCGATTGTTGCATTTGTTGGATTTTTGCTAACTTTCTTCATAAGTTTTTATGCGATTTTCTTTCTTATTGGACCATGGATTAGTGGAATTGAAGAGAAGATTTTAAACACAATTTTAATTAGTCCAATCATGAATTTTCTTTACATGACAACGGACAATATTTGGCTGATTGAGTTTGTTAAAAATGGTGTTTTAAGTTCAATTGTGACTGTGATTAGTTTTGTTCCGCAAGTAACTTTACTGTTTATTTTTTTGAGCATATTAGAAGATAGCGGAATTATTGCGCGACTCGCATATGTTTTTGATGATTTTTTAAATTTTTTTGGATTAAATGGAAAAGCTCTTTACATAATGCTGTTGGGTTTGGGGTGCAACACGATGAGTTGTACTGCCACACGCAATATGAATGAAAAAAACTTGAAAATTAAATCTGCAATCATAAATCCATATATGAGTTGCATGGCACGACTTCCAGTTTATGTGTTAATTGCATCTGCATTTTTTGGTAAAAGTTCTTTCTTGGTGGTTGCAGGTTTGTATGTGCTTGGAATGGTGGTTGCGCTCCTTATGGCTTTCATTCTCAATAAAACAATTTTGAAAAGTAAGAGCAACGAATTGTTGCTTGAATTTCCGCCACTAAAGGGAATTGACATAAAACATATTCTTCAAGTTGGAAGAGTTAACGCGCTTGATTTTTTCAAACGAGTGTTCACTGTGATTTTAAGTGTTGGCATAGTTGTTTGGATTTTAACTCACACGCAATTTAATTTACAATATGCTGAAAATATTTCAAATAGCGTTTTGTTTTTCTTTGCTGAAAAAGTTTCCTTTATCTTCAAACCTATTGGTTTGAACAATGCTGGAGTTGTGAGCGCTCTCTTTATTGGAATTTTAGCAAAGGAACTTATTGTTTCTACCTTTGCAATTTGCAACAATGTTCAAAGTCAAAAATTATTGAGTGGAAGTTTATTGCTAACAACCAGTGTAATAAACTTCACAATTCCAAGTGCGGTTTCGTTTTTGATTTTTAGTTTGCTTTATAGTCCATGTGCAAGCAATTTGGCAGTAATAAAAAAAGAAACCGACAAATTCTATATGTGGTTTAGTTTGCTTAGTCAGTTCACAATTGCATATTTACTAAGTTTCATTGTCTATCAAGCATTAACAAAAGGAATATTGTTTGCCATCATGATTACAATCGTAATCACGCTCATTATGTTTGCAATAATTTTCATAAGAAAACAATTTTCAAAAAAGTGTAATGGAAAATGTATTGGTTGCAGTTGTAATAAAAAAAGTTAAGCAACTAGTGCTTAACTTGTGGTAAATGTAAATTTTAATAAAGTGCGTAGTCTACGTCGGTGCACATATGAACTTCTTCTAATTTATCTTCAAACAAAACACCGTCTAAATCTTCTTGAGTTTTGCAAACTTGCATTTTGGAGTATTTAACGTTTTCTTTTCCTAAGCGTTCAATACATTTCTTAACTAAACCTTCATCAGCACAAGCAATAACTTTATCTTTGTTTGTTTTTAAAATGTAAATTGTTTTCGTTGCTTCTTCAATTTCTTGAATTAAAGCGTGAAGAGTTGTGCTAAGGCCAAGCATTTTCATTTTTAGTGGAGATGAGGCATTGTTTTTTAAGAAAAAACAACTTCATTGTCCTTTTCTTTTAGGAAATCTAGTGCTTCTTTATTAGTTATTTCTTTATTTCTCCATTTTTGCTCTGTGCTTAAAATGTATTCTCTAAGTAGTTTGATATAAGTTTCATTTAAATCTTCCATGTTGGTCTCCTTTAAATTTCATTGTTGCTTGATTGAAAGTATTCTTCTTTGGTTTGAATTTCAATTTCTTTTTCTATTGAGTTTATTAAATTTCTAATGTTGGCAAGCAACTTAATCAATTCTTGTTGTTGGTGTTTCCTAAAACTTATTGTTTCATCCATTTTATGGTTGGAGACTGCTAAAAGCAAATTGTTAGCAACATCTTTCAAAAAATATAAATCATGTTTTTGATTGCTAAAATCACTTTTCAATGTTTGATAAAAACTTTTTAAATTTTCGATATTTTCTTCAACAGTGTTCATATATGCTCCTTCTAAATGCTATGTGTTTCGCTTTCAATTAAACTTTGAAGGTCGTTAAGATATTGATTAAGTTGGTTAATCAACACGTCTAATTCTTCAATTAATTCTTCATTTGCATGAGCAATAACATATTCAGCTCTGATTCTTCTAACCACATCAAGCAAGGTTTCAGTGTCAAATTGAGCAAACAATGGAAGTTTTCCTTGGTTCACTTCTTCCTTAATATCTTCAAATTGTATATATAAATTTTCAATTGTTTGGTTTTCCATAAAACATCTCCTTAGTGGCATAATATTAGCATTTGTTTGATAATTTGTCAATATATAAAATTAAAATAATAAATTAACAAAAACCATTGAAAATATTTAAAAAGTTTGTTATAATATTTTTATTATGAAAAAACCATTAGTGGCAATTGTTGGAAAACCTAATGTTGGTAAATCAACATTTTTCAACAAAATTGCAGGAAGTAAAATAAGTATTGTTGAAGATATCCCAGGAGTGACTAGGGATAGAATTTTTGCCAACGCAGAGTGGTGTGGCTATCAATTTCAAATTGTGGACACAGGTGGTTTAGATTTTGGAAAAGATGATGAAATCAACAAACGAATCATTGAGCAAGCAAATCTTGCAATTGATTTGGCAGATGTTATCATCCTTTTTGTTGACGGCAAAGAAGGTATGACTCAGCATGACATGGAAGTTGCAACTCATTTGCGTCGCGCAAAAGCACCAAAAGTGGTGGCGGTTAACAAATTAGATAACTACCAAGTTGAAAAAACTTATGAATTCTATGAACTTGGTTTAGGTGATCCAATTGCAATCAGTGCAGAACACAGCAAAGGTGTGGGTGATCTTCTTGATGAAGTGGTGAAACACCTAAAGAAAATTGACCTAACTGAAGATGAAGAAACTATTAAAATTGCGCTTGTTGGAAAACCAAATGCTGGAAAGAGTTCAATCACAAACAAACTTCTTGGTGAAGATAGAGTGGTGGTGAGTTCAGTTGCAGGAACAACAAGAGATGCGATTGACTCTCCTTTTAGATGGAACAATAAGGATTATGTTCTTATCGACACAGCAGGTCTTAGAAAGAAAGCAAGAATTGAACTAGATAGCATTGAAAGATATTCAGTAATCAGAACTCTTAATGCAATTGAGCGTTGTGATGTGGCGGTACTTGTTCTTGATGCGAGCGAGGGAATCACTGAGCAAGATGTTAAAATTGCAGGTCTCATTCACGAACAAGGTAAACCAAGTGTGATTGTTGTTAACAAATGGGATTTGATGGAAAGGAATGAGGCAACAAGAAAAGCATTCGAAAAGCAATTTGAAACAGATTTGGCTTTTATGAAATACTATGTAACTTTGTATGTTTCTTGTGAAACTGGGCAAAGAATTGGTCAAATTATGGAAAAGGTTGATTATGTTTTGTCTAACGCAAGACGTGAAGTTCCAATGTCTCTTTTCACAAATGTGTTGCTTAATGCAATCAGCACAACTGAACCACCTGCAAAGAATGGCAGAAAAGTGAAAATTCTTTATGGAAACCAAGTGGCAACATGTCCGCCAACATTTAATATCTACTGTAATCATGCGGAACTTATTGAAAATTCATATTTAAGATACTTGGAAAACAGTTTTCGCCGTGCATTTGACTTTAAAGGAACACCAATTAAAATTCAATTTAAAAACAAAAATGAGGAGTAGCACTCCTCATTTTTGTATATAAATTTGTTATTGATTTAGAAAAGGGTTTTACCTTGACTTTCTCTTTTGTCTTTATAAGCTTCTAAATCAGCTAAGAATTCTTCACCAAAAATACGATATTTATACGCTAAATAATGGCGATTCAACAATTCAAGAGTTGCAGGATATTTTGTTGAAAGACTGCAAGAATAGTCGTTAAAGAATACTCTTGATTCAGCTTTTCCTCTTACATCCTTATAAGTTTTTCCGTCTTGAACGACAGTGAATGCGATTGGTTTTCCGTCAATTTCTAGTGGAGTTACCAATCTAAATCTTTCAATTTGTGCTTCTGTTAATGGATATTTCATAATGTACCTCGCTCCTTAACCGCATAATAACAAAAAAAATTCAATCTGGCAAATTTTTAGAGGTGGTTTTTGTAAAAATTTTAAAAAATTTTATTTTTTGGCCATAATACTAAAGATTTGAATTTTGAATCAAGAAATTAACTTAAATTATTTGATTTATTTTAATTTATTTGTTATTATTAGCGAAATAGGAATAAAAGAGAGAGTTTGCATGAATAGTCTATATTACTTAATTTTAGCAATAATTTCATACTTTATTGGAAATTTTAGTTCAGCAAGAGTTATTGCAAAAGCAAAACATGACGACATCACTAAATATGGTAGCGGAAATCCTGGAACTTTAAACACTTGGAGAGCTTTTGGATTTTGGGCAGGTGTTTTAACATTTGTTCTTGATATGTTAAAGGGTCTAGTTCCAACCTTGGTAGCATTCTTTGCTTTTAAGCATATAGATGGCTGTTCTGCTGAAATTGCAATATATGTGGCAGGTTTTAGTGCTGTTTTAGGACACATCTTCCCAGTTTTATTTAAGTTTAAAGGTGGGAAAGGAATTGCAACAAGTGTTGGTGTGTTTTTAGTGATTAATTGGTGGGTGTCACTTATTGTCTTTGTGGTGATGGTTGTTGGAATGTTATTCATTAAATACGCTTCAATTTTCACAATCGGGTTTGTGGTTGTTATGAGTATTGTTGAAATATGCTTAGTAAATCCAGCAAATTGGGTAAATTATTTATTCATTTGCGGAATTCTTGGTCTTGTATTGTTTGCTCATAGGGCAAACATTGTTAGACTGTTTAAAGGTAAAGAGAACAAAACCGAACTTCTTGCAATGTTGAAAGGTCTTGGGAAAAAGAAAAACCAATCTGTTGAAAATGAAGTTGAATAATTGTAGAAAAAATGCCTATTAGTAGGCATTTTTTTAAAGTGCAGCGATTGGGTCCAATTGTGAAAGAACTAGAGTTTTATCTATGTGGCTTTCATATTCATTAACATTTTTTGATAAAAATTCTCTCCATGCTTTTTGAAGTGTTAAAAACAAATTTTTGTCAATCTTGCTCCAATCATAATCGCAAGCTTCAATATAAGCAGAATGATCCATAAATCTAACACAAGCATTTAAATTACTAGTGCGGTTGAAAAGTTTTGTTGATAAATGACCGGTTTTACCAGGAACAATAGACAAATAATAACCATGTTGGTAAACCCAAGGATTATTATTGAAATCTATAATAAACTCAGTCATTTTCTCGTTATCAATAAGTTTAGCATAAGAACCGAATTCTGGACCAAATTCAAGCTGTAAAGCATCACCACAGTTATAAACAAATTTCAAATTTAAACTTTTATTCATTATTATCTCCTAAGCAGACGCATTATAACATTGAAGTTCTCGATTGTCAATAGCAAATTTGCTTGAAATTTAATAAAATTTATGTTAAATATAAAATATAAAGTATTTTTGTCGAAACCAATGAGAGCTTATGGTTCCCAAAGAAGCAAATACAGCAAAACAATAATAAAAGGAGAGTGATTAAGGCTCCCAAAGAGGCAAACGAAGTGCGTCGCATGGGAAAACAAATTTACCTCCAAAAAAAGAAGTTTTGCGTGTAGCAAAACAATAATAAAAGGAGAGTAAATTTGTTAGATACACATTGTCACCTAAACGATATTCAATTTAATGGTGAGGAAGAAAGAATCATCACAAATTATTTAAATGCTGGTGTTGAGAAAGTGATATGCATTGGTTGTGATAAGGAAACAAACAAAAAAGCAAAATTTTTGGCTGATAAATATGAGAGTGTTTATTATGCTGTGGCGTATCATCCAGATGATTGTGGTAAATTTGATGAAAAAGAAATGGAGTCTTATTTAAAGGGAAATGATGCTAAACTTGTTGCGGTTGGTGAAATTGGGCTAGATTATTATCATAATAAAGACAATAAAGCAAAACAAAAAGAAGTGTTTGAATGTCAAATTCGTCTTGCAAAGAAATATGAATTGCCAATTGTTATACATTGCAGAGAAGCATATGCTGACACATTAGCCATATTGCAGAAATATGCTCCATTTAAACAAGGGGTTGTAATGCACTGTTATAGTGGAAGTTTGAGTTTTGCAAAAGAATTGTTAAAACTAGGTGTTAAATTCTCATTTACAGGCACAGTGACCTATAAAAACGCAAAAAAAGTTCAGGAAGTTGCTCAAAATTTGCCTCTAGATAGTTTTTTCTTTGAAACAGATTGTCCATATTTGACACCAACACCTTATAGGGGACAGAGAAATGAACCAAGATATGTTAAAGAGATTTATAAATTTGTTGCACAATTGCGCGGAATAAGTGTAGAGGAAATGGAACAAATTGCTGACGAAAATGCTAAGAAGTTTTTTAATATATAGATATTGACAAATGAAAAATATGTGATAATATGTAATCAATGAAAGAAATTGATAAAGTAAAAAAGAAGTTAAAAACTTGGGAATGGATGAATAAACATCTTGGCACTTGTATATTAAGTGTATATACTCCGTTGATTACACTATATATGCTGTTGATGCCATTTAGTTTTGTGTGTTCTTTAACTTGTTTATTAATATCATTTGTAACAGTTTCAGTTGGTGGTTACGCCAAAATATTGTATGCAGATGATGAAAATGTTAAAATTCTTTTAGAAAAGCAAATTGCAGCAATGGAGTCAATAACTGAGGAAAAATTGGATGTTTTAACCAAGTCAATTGAGAATTTTAAAGAAAATCCACTTAGTGTTAAAGACAAGAAAACAACAAAAAGGTTAATTAAAGAGCTGATAATTATTAAAAACAGTGCTGAAAAGGCATTGCGAGAAAAGAATAACAACACAGAGGATATGGTTTCATTATAAAAGCAGATATGCCTTTTTTACATTTTTTTAAATATTTTTACAAAAAATTTTGAAAAAGGGTATTGACAAACTAAAAATTCGTGTTAGAATATAATCGTCAGCTTGGTCAGATGGTCGCAAGTTAAACGTAAGGTTTAGTTTGAGGAAAGTCCGAGCTTCATAGAGCAAGGTGCTTGCTAACGGCAAGTCGAGGCGACTCGAAGGAAAGTGCAACAGAAAATAACCGCTATACCCCTGAGTGGTTTTTAGTAAGGATGAAAAGGCGAGGCAAGAGCTCACCGCAGGTTTGGCGACAAACTTGGTCCATGCAAACCCCACCTGAAGCAAGGTTAAAATGTCCGTTAAGGTTGCTCGCTAGGGCATTAAAAACACCGCTAGAGATATGTGGCAACACATAAACTAGATAGATGACCATCTAAAACAGAACTCGGCTTATAGGCCAAACTGCCACCTAAATGCTTTCATCCTTTTGGATGGTGGAGAATGTGAATGCATTCTCCATTTTTTATAATGATAATTATGAATTGTAAATATGATTTTATTTAAATTTACGAAAATAATTGACAATTCTTAGTAATCAATGTAATATATAAGTACATTTAGGAGGAGTTATGCTTAGTTTATCTTTTAGATCGTTAGAAGATTTAAAAAAACACTATGAAACAATTAAAACACTTCCACAGGGTAGTGCAGAATGGATAGAAGCAAGAAAAAATATCAAACAAATAAGTGAAGATGCTGTTACAAGAAAATGGATTGAAGATGAGGAGTTTTTAACTGAATGGATTAAAATTAATCCACTTGCAATTCGTTATGCAAATCGTGAATTGGAAAATTATGATCAATTGGCAATAGAAGCGTTGAAAAAGGATAAGGTGGTTGCGTCATATATCACAGGTGACTTAAAAAATTCAAGTGATGTTAAAAAAATACTAGAATCTTATGAACAAGTGGAAGACGCAACTTTTAATGTAAAATTATCAATTTTGAATAGTTATAAGAAAAAAGAGATTCGCTTAGAAGAAGTTCATCCTGCACTTTTAAATGATTACTTATTAAGAGATGGGATTTATGCTGAGTTTTACGCTAGATTAAACAAAATTAAAAGTAAGTACACGGAAGAATTTACAAAAAAATCAGGCATAAATGAAGAAGTCGCTAACAAAATTCAACAAGTTGAGGGAGTTTTAGCAAAGAAATTGTCTGAATCTAAAAAGTATACTGATTTAGCTGTTGGGTCATCTTTAGAAGAATTGTCTCAATTCTTAAAAGTCTTGGAAGAAAGTCTAACAGTTGGCTTAGATAAGCAAAAAGAAAGAGAGATTGAAAAAGCAAAATCTGAAATTAATAACATGGATGTTTAAAGAAAAAACCAGATTAATCTGGTTTTTTTGTGTTTAATTCTTGGCGAATGAGTTCAACAGCTTTGGTTTCGATGCGTGAAATATAGCTTCTGCTAATGTTCAACATGTTGGCAACTTCTTGCTGAGTTCGTTCAATTCTATCAAGAAGTCCAAAACGTAAGCACATAATTTTATATTCGCGTTCTTTTAAATGTTTTTTCATAATAATCATGATTTCCTCAATCATAACCTTTCTTTCCACAATATAATCAGGGTCATGCTCTTGTTTTTGGGGTAAAATTTCATACAAGCTCATTTCTTGGCCGTCTTTATCTATTCCTATGGGTTCTTCAATGCTTAAGCATATTTTATGCTTTTTTGTGGCTCTAAGCAACATTAAAATCTCATTTTCGATGCATCTTGAAACATAAGTGGAAAGCTGGCAACCCTTGTCTTTTATGTAAGTGTCAACCCCTTTAATTAATCCAATGGATCCAACGGAAAGAAGTTCGTCAGCCTCAGCCGCACCGCTATATTTTTTGCATACATGAGCAACCAATCTCATATTGTGATTAATTAATTTTTCCCTAGCTTTGTGATTACCTTTTGATTGTTCTTCAACTAATTTATCTTCTTCCTCCTTGCTTAGAGGCTTTAAAAAGCCGTTAAATTCATTAACATATCCATGAAAAAACACCAACTTACTCAGAAATTGCCCTAAAGTTTCAAAAATCATAAACACCTCAATCTTTAAGGAAATATATGTTGAAATGTGTCGATTTTTGCTTGTACATTATGATTTTGCATAAATTTGCTAAATCTTTTAAGCGTTAAGAAGAAAAAATTTAAAAATTGTGTAAATAAAACTTGACATAAGTGCATAAAATTAGTAAAATAAAGTAAAGTTTTGTTTACATTTTGTAATCAAACTTAAAGGAGTGTTTATGGAAAGAGAAGAAATTTTGGAAAAAGTATCAAAGAAAAAGGCAATTGTTGGTGAAATGGAAAAGCAAAAGATAAATAAAAGCAATTGGATTGCGTTGCTGTGTGCGGAAGTTGTTGCGGTAATCTTTATGATAATCGAAGGCTGTCTCGGTCATTTCACATCAATTTATGCGTTAGCAACAGTGTGCTTTGCTTGGGCTGGTGTGTTTTATTTTTGCCAATATTTTTTAGCAAAACGTCCAAAAGGTGTTTTAATAGGTGCTGTTTTGGAAACATTGGGCGCAATAATAATGATTACGATGTATATTCTTTTTAATGTTGGGGTTTTATAATGAATAAAGAATTAGTTTTAAAAAACAATATTAAACAAATAAGAATAGAGCAAAAATTTTCGCAAGAAGAATTGGCAAAAATGACAGGCACAACACGCCAAACAATAATTGCAATAGAAAAAGGGACATTTAGTCCAACTGCAAAATTGGCACTGCTTTTATGTGTTGCACTTAACAAAAAGTTTGAAGAATTGTTTTATTTTTAAACATTGATAAACATTGACAAGTGATTTATTTTGTGATATTCTAATTTAAAGAGATGAATATGAAACTTATTGATTGTTTAAATTTCATAAAAGACATAAACGAAAAGTTATACAATAATGATGCTATGGAAAGAAATCTGTTTCATGCGAAATATTATGAAACTTTGCATGCTTCAATGGTTGAATTTTTGAAAAATTTTACAGAAAAAGAATTTAATGAAATTTCATTAATGTTACGCAAGTCAATTGAAAGATTGGAAAAAGATTTATTATTTCGCTGTGGAAAGGAATATCGGGAAGATTACAATCTCTATTTAAAAGAAAATAGCAAATTCAAAATTGAAAGTGATAAATCATCAAAGATGAAGACAAAATGTAAAAATCAAATTGGTTTTGAAAGAGAAAAGTAAGAAGGACTTAATATTTAAGTCTTTTTTCTTTTTTATATCTTTGACAAAACTGCTTTGTTTTGTTATACTAACAAACATGAATAGACAAGATAAAATTAGGAATTTTTGCATTGTGGCGCATATCGATCATGGCAAAAGCACTTTGGCGGATAGATTAATGGAATTTACAAACACTGTTGCAAAGCGTGATATGGAAGAGCAACTTCTTGATAGTATGGATATTGAGCGTGAACGCGGAATCACAATTAAATTAACGCCAGCAACAATGAAATATAACTATAATGGTGAAGAATATACACTAAATTTGATTGACACCCCAGGACATGTGGACTTTTCGTATGAAGTCAGCCGTTCGCTTGCTGCCTGTGAAGGAGCAATTTTAGTGGTGGATGCAAGTCAAGGAGTTCAAGCACAAACTTTAGCTAATGTGTATTTAGCACTTGATGCAAACTTGGAAATATTGCCAGTTTTAAACAAAATTGATTTGCCAAGCGCAGATGTTGCTGGAACAAAGAAAGAAATTGAAGATATAATTGGTATCCCGTGTGACGAAGCATGTGAAATTAGTGCAAAAACAGGATTAAACATTGAAAGTGTTCTTGAGGCAGTTGTGAAATTTGTTCCAGCGCCAAAGGGAGATGAAAATAAATCGCTAAAAGCACTTATTTTTGATAGCTATTACGATTCGTATAAAGGTGCGGTAAGCATGGTTAGAATCATGGATGGTGAAGTTAAAGTTGGTGACGAAATTCTTTTTATGCAAACCAACAAAACTTTCACTGTAACAGAAGTGGGAGTGTATAAACCACAAGCCGTTCCAGTTGATGTCTTGAGTGCTGGTGATGTTGGCTATATTGCTGCTTCAATTAAAACTGTTAGAGACACAAAAGTGGGTGACACAATAACTTTAAAAAATAATCCAATTGAAAAAGCCCTTGATGGATATAAAGAAGCCACAAGTGTGGTATTTTGTGGAATTTTTCCACTTGACGGAGACAAATATCAAGAACTTAATGATGCGCTTGAAAAACTTAAACTTAATGATGCTAGCATAAATTTCCAAAAGGAAACATCTTTGGCACTTGGTCATGGCTTTAGATGTGGTTTCTTGGGGTTGCTTCATATGGAAATCATAACCGAAAGATTAGAGCGCGAATTTGGTCTTGATATCATCACAACAGCACCAAGTGTTGAATATAAGATTTGGGATAAAAAGGGTAAAGAATATGATGTAACAAACCCAACAGAAATGCCACCAATAGCAAACATTGAAAGAATGGAAGAACCAATTGTTAAAATGGAAATAATCACGCCAAAAGAATATCTTGGCGGAATTATGGATTTGTGCGCTGATCGTCGTGGAGTTTATCATGACATGCAATATATTGATGCAAACAGAACAAAACTGATTTACACAATGCCGCTTAATGAAATTGTTTACGACTTCTTTGATAAAATCAAGTCAATAAGTAAAGGTTACGCAAGCATGGATTATGAACTAAGCGGATACCAAGAAAGTGACCTGGTTAAGCTGGATATATTGCTCAATGGTGATGTTTGTGATGCGCTTTCAATCATTGTGCATAAAGACAAGGCATATGGAAGAGGAAGGGCGCTTTGTGAAAGACTTAAAACTGTTATTCCGCGCCATTTGTTTGAAATTCCAATTCAAGCAACTATTGGAGGAAAGGTTATTGCAAGAGAAACAATTTCAGCAATGAGAAAAGATGTTTTGGCAAAATGTTATGGCGGCGATGTAACTAGAAAACGTAAATTACTTGAAAAACAAAAAGAAGGTAAAAAACGTATGCGTCGACTAGGTTCAGTTGAACTTCCAAGCGAGGCGTTTGTAACGATTCTCAAATTGGATGATTAAAATAATATTTATAAAAATTGAATAATATAAAACATTAGAAAAAATAAAGAAATTCCTAATTTTATGTAAAATGATTAGGAATTTTTTGTTTTTTAGTGTATAATAAAATTAATTATAAATTAATTTGCAATATTTTGCGAAAATTTAATTTTTATATATACCGCTTTCAATTTGAAAGCATATTTAGGGGAAAAATTATGCAAAATAAACCAATGGGTCTTTATGTCCATATTCCATTTTGTAACAAAAAGTGTGATTATTGCGACTTTGTTTCTTTTTCAATGTCTAGAAAGGCTCAACAATTGTATTTAGACGGATTATTTACTGAGATTGATATGCTTAAAAGAAAATTTCAAGATAAAACTTTTAATTCAATTTTTATTGGTGGCGGAACTCCAAGCATTGTTTATGAAGGTTTTATTGCGAGTTTGTCTAGAAAATTGTTTTCAAGTTTTCATTTTGAAGATAAAACTGAATTCACAATTGAAGTAAATCCAAGTAGTTTCACCAAAGAGAAATTCTTTGAGTATGTTGAATCTGGTGTTAACAGAATCAGTGTTGGAGTGCAATGTTTAGATTCAAAACTTCTTGCAAAACATGGAAGAGTTCAAAGTGTGGATAACATTCAAGAAACATTTAAAATTTTAAGAGATAGTCAATTTCCAAATGTAAGTAGCGATGTAATGATTGGCTTGCCAAAACAATCAACAAAATCTGTTATGAAAACAATTGAATTTTTAATTGACCATAACGTTAAACACATTTCTCTCTACAGTTTGCAAATTGAAAAACACACAATGCTTTACAATAAACTTAGAAAAGGTTCAATAAAACCAATTAAAGAAAAAGTTATTGTTAACACATATAAAAAGGCAAATACTTTGCTTAAAAAGGAAGGTTTCAATCGTTATGAAGTTTCAAACTATTCAAAACCATGCTTTGAAAGTGAACATAACAAAAAATATTGGGACGGAACAAATTATTTAGGTTTAGGTGTATCTGCTCATAGTTATGTTGATGGGTATAGGTATTTTAACACAAAACGTTTGGATACATATATTGATGCCATGAAAGAAGGTAAATCAGCGATTTACAGTAAAGAATATGTGTCAAAACAAGAGAAAAGAACTGAGCGTATTATGCTTGCATTAAGAACCACCCAGGGATTGAATTTGGAAGAGTTTGAAAAAGAGTTTAAAGAAAACTTGTTAAAGTCTAAAGCAAAACAAATCGAGAAACTCAAAGAATTAAAAATGATAGAAATTGTTGATGGATATCTAAGGATAACAGATGAACACTTTTATGTTTCAAACAGCATAATTGTTGAATTGATATAAAGGAGAAAACAGTGGAACAAAATCAAGATAAAATAGTGAATCTAAAAAAAACGTGGTAAAGAACCTAAAACACCAAAGAAAAATAAAAATGTTGAAGTGTTTACTTTTTCAAAAGATGATATTTTAACCCTTGAAACTGAGAAAAAAATAGATAACGTCGTTTTCACAACAAAGGACGAAGTTTCGAAAACGCAAAATCAATTTAAAGAAGATGATGTGGCTGAAAACAAGGAACAACCAAAATCCGATTCTCAAGCTCCAAAGCATACTTACACTTCAACTCCAACAAAAAGAAAGAAAAATCCTGGAAAAGTGATTGCAGGAACAACTGTTGCTGTTTTAGCTGCGGCTGCAACTGTTATTGCGCCGACAATCATTTATCACAAAAGAAATGAAGAATATGAAATATCTGTTTTCTCTGAAGCAAGCACTTTTAATTCTTACAATGTTTCAGTTAAGCGTGGTGCAACAATTTCAACATTAAAAAATAAACTTAACATTTTTGAAGGTCACGAACTTGAGGGTATTTACAAAGACCCAGAATGCACTGAGCTTTTCTCAGATTCTGACAAAATAACAAAAGACACCAATATTTATTTGAAATATGAAAAGAAAAAATATAAAGTAACATTACCAGCAGGTGCAGGTTACAAGACAATTTATTCGGATTCAGTTGACACAGAAGCAATCTCATGGGGTGATCCATTTGGATTTAGAATAGTTGTGGATGATGAAATATATTGAAAGTTCTGATAACATTGTTGTAAGAGCAGATGGTGTAACATTATATCCTAACGCTAGTGGTTGGTATCAGATTGACTTTGTTGATAAAGATATTCAAATCACTGTTTCTGGTGTTGATTACAACACTTACACTCTTGGCTCAATTCCAAATCAAGTCACAATCACAAATGAAGATGGTGAAAAGTATGTTTCAAATAATGAAGTGAAATATGGAACAAAAGTCTTCATAACATACGCAGAGAGCGAAAACTGCGTTATGTCTGAATTCAAGATTAATGGTGTTGAAATCAGCAATAATATTGAATTTAAAATCACTGAAGACATAACAATCACTTATTCCGAAGAGAATGCGTATGGAATGGAGTTCGTTAAAGTTGGTAATGGTTATTCTGTGTCAAACACAACAGATAAATCAATTGAAAACGCAATCATTCCAAGCAGGGTGTATAATGAGCAAGTTGTGGCAATTTCAAGCAGTGCATTTGAAGATTGTTCAAATCTTGAATTTCTTCATATTCCTTCAACAGTTGAATCGGTTGGAGGAAAAGCTTTTAGAAATTGTGTTAATTTAAAAACTTTAACTCTTTCAGAAAATGTTACTAAAATTGAACATGGAACATTTGAAAACTGTTCAAGTCTTGAATCACTTGAATTGCCATCGAATCTTCAGTCGATAGGATATAATGCTTTTAAAGATTGTTCACAATTGATTTCAGTAACACTTCCAGATTCAGTAATAATCATTCAAGATGGAGCATTTATGAATGCATCAAGTTTGAATACTGTCGTCTTATCTAATGGTTTAACGTCAATTAGCGATAGGATGTTTAGTGGTTGCACAAGTTTAGCAACAATTAATATCCCTGAAAGTGTTGTGTCAATTGGTGCAAATGCATTTATGAATGCAAGAAATTTACGAGCTGTAACAATTCCAAACAGTGTCACATTAATCTCAACCTCTGCGTTTATATATTGTGATTTGGATTCTTTTACAATAAGCAGTTCAGTTGCTTATGAAACTAGTACGATTTCATGGAGAAAGGCTACAACAATAATCAGAGTAGACACATCGATTGTTGAGAGTTCTTCTTCAACTCCATATAGTAATTATATCAGAATGAAAAATGATACTTACACATATTTCAGAGTCGCAAACACAGATTTGACATCTTTCTCTGTTCCAACTGGTATAACAACCATTTGCGAATCAGCATTCGTTAACTGTACAAACCTTGAAAGTGTGACCCTTCCAAGCACTGTAACAACAATTGAAGCTTCTGCTTTTGAAGGTCTAACCAGTCTCACAACTGTCGATGGTTTAGAATATGCTATGACAATTGGTGCGAATGCGTTTAAAAATTCAGGTTTGAGTGGAGATATTGCTTTAAATGTTGAAATCATCAGTGAATCAGCTTTTGAAAATTGTGTTGGTATAACATCAGTTGATGGAAGTGATTTATTATATGAAATAGGAAATAAAGCATTTAAAGGTTGCACTTCTTTAGGTGAAGTTTATAGCGTTGTCACTGAAGTCGGTGAATCTGCTTTTGAGGATTGTTCTTCATTAGCATCAATCAAAGTTGGTGATTGGATTACTGACATTGGAGCCAATGCATTTAAAAATTGTGCGAAATTAACTTCAATATATTATGTTGTTGACGAAGGTGGTACTGATATCTCATATAATGGACTACCAGACATTGAAAGGGTTGGTGACTCAGCCTTTGAAAATTGCTCAAAATTAAAATTAACAAATTTCGCCACAAGTGTTTCAAGTTACGAAATTGGTGCAAGTGCGTTTAAGAATTCAGGAATAAATGGTTCTCTCACAATTAAATCAGGCGCAACTTTAGGAACTTCAGCCTTTGAAAATTGTGTTAATTTAACAGAAGTCACAGCGAATGTTCTTTCAAAAAGCGCTTTCGCTGGATGCATTGGAATTACAAAACTACAAGTTTATTGTTCAAATGTTCCAGCATCAGCTTTCAAAGGTTGCACAGGTTTCACATCTGTTTCTTTGAGCAGTGTAACGGAAATAGGTGATTCAGCATTTGAGGATTGCTCTTCCTTGGCGAGTTTATCTGAGGTTCAATATCTCACTACAATCGGAGAATCAGCTTTTAAAAATTGCACTTCGTTGATTTCTATATCTTATGAAGATGATCCGAGCATGGATGGTAATGATGTAAGTATCAATGAATTCACAAATGTTAAAACAATTGGTGCGTCTGCTTTTGAAAATTGTTCAAAATTATATATATTTCCACTTGATTACTTCTATCCTTCTCAAATTACTTCAATTGATTCAACGTCATTTAAGGGCTGTAATTTTAACTACATATCAACCAGTAATTTACTTATAGCTAATGCAATCAATGGTTCATGGCTTGGAAGCAGTGCAGTAATCTCTCTTGGCAGTAGCACAGCTTCAAGTATGACTAACGCATACTTAACATCAACTTATTGTGCAATAATTAATGATGGTTATAAATACTATTATCCAAAGACCAACACTAGTTTAAATTTTGGATATGGATCACCAACTAAAATTCCTGCTAACACATTTAAAGGCTTAACAAAATTGCAAAGTATAACTTTTGAATACAATTCAAACATAACTGAAATTGGTGCTTCAGCATTTGCTGGATGTACAAATCTTGAAACAATAGAATTTAATCAGTCATCTTCATCTAAATTAACAACAATTGGTGCATTAGCATTTAGTGGATGCAGTAAATTATCAGAACTCACAATTCCTTCGTCTATAACAACCTTAGGTGACAGCGCATTTGCATATTGTACTGGACTTACAACAATAACAATTCCTGCAACTGTAACAACACTTGGTTCATATGTGTTCTCTGACTGTGAAGGAATAACGGAAGCGACAATTAATTCAAATGTTGGTGAATATATGTTTGATTGGTGCACAAACCTTAAAACAGTTAACATCAATGGAGAAGAAGTTGGAGCATATGGATTTGCAACTTGTATTGCACTTGAAAATGTTAATTTTGGAACGTCAGTAAAAACTGTTGGAGATTATGCATTTGCTTGTGAATATGGTGATGATGCTATTACAACATTAACTGATATTGATTTCAATTTGGTAACAACTTTAGGTAACTATCTATTCGATGGTAGATGGGTTGAAAATATTTACACTTCTGATAGTGGTGGTTTCTTCTATCATCTCGATAGTTTAGCTCCATTTGTTGCTAGTTGGAGCGGTAATTCTTGTGTAAGATATATTAATGTGGAGCAAAGAAGTAGTTTGTATCCATCTAGTGATGTGTTGGTTAATGATCTTTATTTAGTACCTGATGATTATATAACGGGTAGTACTTATGTTTATGACATATCTGGTGCTTCAATTTCAACAACATCATACAGTTTAAGAAGAACAACAGTGGTTAATAACATTGAAGTCACAAGTGTTGAGGATTATAACAATTCAGACACATCTTGGCTTGAAAATGCAATTCAAGTGACAGTGTTGAAGTCAATTGTTGATGATTCATCAAACAGTAATAGTTACCTCACAACTGATAATTTCATAATCTTCCAAGATGATGAATACTATTATTATATTGCAAAATCAGCAATTGATGAATCTGTTGAATACACTCAAATTGTAACTTACGATGGAGCGGTGTATGTTGGAACGGATGACGATCCATATCATACGTTCTTATATAATGAATAAGCTCGCAAGTTTTACTTTGCTAAACGCGTTCGCTAAGTCGCAAAGCCAAACCAGCTCGCTTTAAGATTAAAACGGATTTTTGATTAAGAGATGCTCGCAAGTTTTACTTTGCTAAACGCGTTCGCTAAGTCGCAAAGCCAAACCAGCTCGCTTTAAGATTAAAACGGATTTTTGATTAAGGGATGTTCGAAAGCTTAACTTGGCTTAACACACGTGCTAAGTCGCAAAGTATAACAAGTTCGTTTAATAACAACAGTTATTGTTAAATAAGTTTATTAACAATATCTATTATGATAAAAAGGAGACATATTAATTTATGTCTCTTTTTGTATTTAGAATACCCTTAGATAGAGAATGACATTTCGTGTATGGGATGTTCGGTAAGCTCAATATGACAAAGAGTGTCATCCTGAGCAAAGCAAGTGTAACGCGCGCAGTCGAAGGATCCCCATAGCTGTCTTGCAACATAATGGAGATATGAAGGAATTCCAATTGCATGTAGTTTCGTGTTCTAATTAAGGGATGTTTCGACTTTACGTTGTTTCGCTCAACATGACACATGAAACGAAGAGTGAAAAATCCTATAAAAAGAAGTAATGTATAAAAAATTCCAAAAAATTTCAAAAAAAGTTACATTTTTTTGTTGACAAAGTCTAGCAATCTACATATAATAAAGTTAGCAGTCATAAAATAAGAGTGCTAAATAAAGGAGAAAAGAAAGCAAATTGAACATAGATGAAAAAAACAAGCGAAAGCGAGAGATTGTTTTAGTAGCTGTTGATGAGTATATTCGTTCGGCTCAACCAATCACAAGTGGTGGACTGAACGTGCATTTTAAGGATATTAGTTCAGCAACTATTCGAAACGAACTAAGCGCGCTTGAAAGTATGGGATATTTTAAACAACTGCACACAAGTGGGGGAAGAGTTCCAACTGCTTTGGCGTATAAGGAATATGTTAATTCCTTGCTTGAAAGTGACAAACTAGACTATCAATCGATTGAAAAGGTGTTAAATCAGTATGAAGATAAGTCTGTGAGTTTAATAAGCACCTTGTCAACTTTGGCAAAAAGGCTTAGTAAGGCAACAAATTGCCCAACAGTGCTTGTTCAACATGGTTTGCAAAATTTAACAATTCAAAACATTCAAATTGTGCCGTTAATTCAAAAAGATGCCTTGCTTTTGGTTGAAACAAATGCAGGAATCATTGATGACAATATCTCACTTGACCCAAACATTGATAGACCTGCGTGCATAGAGGCAAGCGACTATCTAACAAAACATTTCAAAGATCAAACAATTAGATATATGATAGACAATATGAATGATGTGTGTTTAAAAGCGGGCGCTCAAATCATACAATTTAAAGAATTGATTGAAAGTGTTGCTGAATCACTTATTAGCGTTATTAAAACACGTTGTGATGTAACAAACGAAAATCCAACGAAAATGCTCGATAGTATAAGCAAAAATGAATATGATGAAGCAAAAAGTGTGTTTGAATTTTTGCAAGACCAAGATCAAGTTATAGATGTGGTTAGAACAGATGTAAATGAACTTAATTTCACAATAGGTGACGACAAATCAAAACTTAAAGGTGGGATGATGATGAGTGCACCGATTGTGATAAACGGAGTTTCAATTGCAAGTCTTGCGCTCGTTGGACCAAAGAGAATTGATTATGCTAACGTTGCGGCAGCATTGAAATTCATTGTTAATCAAATAGATAATATGAAAGGAGGTAAAAATGAGTAAGAAAGAAAAGTGCTCTTGCGGTTGTGGTGAAGAGTTAGAAGAAGAAAGCACTTGCGGATGTGGTGAAAATTGCACCTGCGGTGATGATTGTCATTGCACGGAAGACAACAAATGTAATGAAAACTGCACTTGCGGACAAGAAAAAGAGTGCGAATGCGGAGAAGATTGCAGTTGCGATCATGAGTGTCACTGTGAAGAAAAAAAAGATTATTTGAAAGATTTGCTTCGTGTTCAAGCAGAATTTGATAACTATCGTAAACGTATGACAACAGCGCTTGGAGACGCTCGTCAAGACGGCTTTATGGACGCAATATGTCAGTTCTTGCCGGCGCTTGATAGTTTCAAAATGGCAACAGATATGATAACAGATAAAAACACTCTAATGGGTATTAAATTCATTGAAAAAGGTATTATAGACACACTCAGTAAAATGGGAGTTGAAGAAATTGACACAAATGGCAAATTCAATCTAGAACTTCATCAAGCAATCGACACTGACAATAGTGAAGAATATGAAAGTGGCGACATTATCAAAGTTGCAAGCAAAGGCTTCACCTATAAAGGCAAGGTTATAAGATATAGCCAAGTTATAGTTAAAAAGTAAATTATGGATATTAAGACTATTAAAATTAAATGGGCGGAAAATGAACTTAGTCAAAACACTCACATAGTTGAATTTGAAAATTATTGCATATTAATTGATGCTGGTTGCTCAATTGAAAAAGTTAAAGAAATTTCAAGCAAACCAATTCAAGCGGTGTTTATAACTCACGGGCATTTCGACCATATAAAAAACATTGAAGAATATGATAAATTCAATATTCCAATATATGCACATAAAAATATATTGAAGTTGCTAGATGATGAAATCAAAAATGCAAGTTCGTTGTTTAAAGAGCTTTGCATATTCAAAATAGAAAACCTAAAATTTGTCGAAGATAATGAAGAAATTGAAATAGATAATCACACAATTAAATGTTTGCACACTCAAGGTCACACAATTGATAGTATGTGTTATTTATTAGATAATGAAACATTATTTTCATGAGATACAGTTTTCTCAGTTGCGGTGGGTAGAGATGACTTACCTACAGGAAACACAAACGAGTTAATCAAAAGTTTAATTAGAATTTTAAACTTAGATTATAAACAACTTTTCACGGGGCATGGAAGACCAAGTGATAAGGCAGAACAAAAAACAAACATTCCAAAATGGATAGATTATTTAAGTAAAAAAGGAGAACATAAATATGAGTAAAATAATCGGTATAGACTTAGGAACAACAAACAGCTGTGTGGCAGTTATGGAAGGTGGTCAACCAACTGTAATCCCAAACAGCGAAGGAGGAAGAACAACACCAAGTGTTGTGGGATTTAAAGATACAGACCGTTTAGTTGGCCAAGTTGCAAAGCGTCAAGCAGTTGCTAACCCAGATAAAACTGTTATCTCAATCAAACGTGAAATGGGAACAGATTTTAAAGTAAGCATTGATGACAAAAAATATAGTCCAGAAGAAATTTCTGCAATGGTTTTAAGTAAACTAAAAGCAGACGCAGAAAGCTATTTAGGGCAACCGGTAACTCAAGCAGTTATCACAGTTCCAGCTTACTTTAACGACTCTCAACGTCAAGCAACAAAGAATGCTGGTAAAATTGCTGGTCTTGAAGTTCTTAGAATCATCAACGAACCAACAGCAGCAGCTTTGGCTTATGGTCTTGACAAACAAGATAGAAAAAATCAAAAAATCTTAGTGTTCGACCTTGGTGGCGGAACATTCGACGTTTCAATTCTTGAAATTGGTGATGGTGTGTTTGAAGTGTTGTCAACAAATGGTAACACAAAACTTGGTGGAGACGATTTCGACGATAGAATCATGGCTCTTCTCATTGAGGAATTTAAGAAAGAAAATGGCGTTGATTTATCTCAAGATAAACTTGCAAAACAACGTTTAAAAGAAGCAGCAGAAAAAGCAAAAATTGAACTAAGTACACTCACTCAAACAACAATCAGCTTGCCATTCATAACAGCAGATGCAACTGGCCCAAAACACTTGGAATATACACTCACTAGAGCAAAATTCGAAAGCATGATTGCTGACCTTGTTGAATCAACCTTGGTTTGCACAAGAAATGCTCTTAAAGATGCGGGACTTCAAAAATCAGATATCTCTAACGTTGTTTTAGTTGGTGGTTCAACTCGTGTTCCATGTGTTGTTGAAGCATTAAGTAAAGAAATTCCAGTTCAACCATTCAAGGGCATTAACCCAGACGAATGTGTTGCAATTGGTGCTGCAATTCAAGCAGGTGTTCTTGGTGGAGAAGTTAAAGATGTTCTTCTTCTTGACGTAACTCCATTGTCACTTGGAATTGAAACACTTGGTGGTGTTTGCACAAAATTAATTGAAAGAAACACAACAATCCCTACTAAGAAATCTCAAATCTTTAGTACTGCTCAAGATAATCAACCAGGCGTTGAAATTAACGTTCTTCAAGGTGAAAGGGAATTTGCCGCTCAAAACAAATCTCTTGGAAGATTCCAATTAACTGGCATTCCACCAGCACCAAGAGGAATCCCACAAATTGAAGTTACATTTGATATCGACGCAAATGGTATTGTTAACGTAAGCGCAAAAGACCTTGGCACAAACAAGGAACAAAAAATCACAATTACTGCTTCAACAAACCTTAGCGAAGATGAAATCAACAAAGCAGTTAAAGAAGCAGAACAATTCGCTGAAGAAGACAAAAAGAAACGTGAAGTTATCGACACAAGAAATAATCTTGACGCTAGCATTATGAACATTGAAAAAACAATTAAAGATAATGGCGATAAACTTGAAGAAGCTGATAAAACTCAATTAAATAATGCTTGTGAAGAAGCAAAGAAACACCTAACTAGTGAAGATATTGAAGAACTCAAGAAAGCAAGTGAAGACCTTATGAACGTTGCAAACACAGTGTTCAGCAAAATGTATCAAAACATGCAACAACAAGCTCAACAAAATCCACAGGGCGATCCAAATGCTAATGCTGGAAACAATGGTGGCAAACCAAACAATGACGGCGATCCAGAGGTTGTTGTTGAGTAAATATGAAAAAATATTTTAAAGACATTAAAATAATACAAGAAACTTTAGTTAACGAATAGGCTCAGATGCAGATGCAGCAATTTTGTTCCAACGTTCCAGCTTCTTTTTCAGGCT
>CAZTNT010000007.1:0-14974 GCA_964614965.1 uncultured Lachnospiraceae bacterium
CTCATCGGTAAACCTCAATTGAACCACCAGACTATCTGGTGGTTTTCTAATACAATAAAAAACGAGCCTCAGCTCGTTTATTGGGAATAGAGCATCAGCTCTCTAAGTTTTCCAAATTTGCTAATTTCTTTTAAATTCTTTTTGTTGACAACTGAATGTGCTTTAATGAGCAATTCATTGTTAAAGTTGAAAATATCTTTTGTGCAAGTTCTTCCGAGTAAAAAGTTCGTGTTTTGTAATAAGACTTGTGTTTTCGTTTGAATTTTTTTCTGCTCAACCTCTTTTATTGGCATTGTTTCCGTTTTAACATAATCACCTTTAAATTCTTTAGGTTGTTCGTTTGGGGTGAAACTTTTTAAACTGATTTTTTTGTCTGAACAATAGAAAATAACCGAATTTTTACCACACGATGCCATATTGTTTATATCCATTATTTCTCCGTTATCTAGCAACAATTTCTCAGATAAAAAT
The DNA here is from genome assembly GCA_964614965.1 of uncultured Lachnospiraceae bacterium. GTDB lineage: Bacteria > Bacillota > Clostridia > Christensenellales > UBA1242 > Onthoplasma. Next base: position 472 of record CAZTNT010000007.1, read on the forward strand.
TTTTCATTAAATATTATTTCGTTCACAACGCCTAAAAATTCTCCTGTTATCGAAAAAACTTTTGACCCAATTGGAGCAAGACAATATTCCTCATGGGTGTTTTTAAGCATCACAGCTTGATTATTTTTAACAGTTATAGCATTTTTTCCTACGTGATAAATATTTTTTATTGGCAACGTTAACTTTGCTCCATCCGTTCCAACCAATTCCATCTCACACAATTTTTTTATCTTTTTGTCAAAAAACAGCTTGTCCACTTTTCCCAACAAATCCCCTTCATATAAAGACAAAATATTTAAATCATAAAAATCTTTGCATTGATACATTTTTAACTCCTATTACATATTATTATTCAAATTAAATTTTTATGAATTACTTTATTTATTTAATTTAACATTAATTTATTTTTTGTTTAATTTATTTGATTTATAATATTAATTTGGGTATAATAATTTTAAATATATGAAACATTTTAGTTTCTAAGATTTTAGGGGTATTTTATGAAAAAGATTCATGTTTTAATTTTATTGATATGTTTGTTTGTTCCTCTGTCTATGTCTGGATGTAAAAACAAAGACAAAAAAACTTTGTCCACTCCAACAATTTCAAGCATAACGAATGGAACAATTGTTTTTGACAATGTTTCAAATGCAGAATACTACACTCTTTTGATTGATGATTACGAACTATCAATTAATGCTCAGAATAGTGGAAACGTTCAAATTGTAGGAGACAAAGTAATTTACGATGCTTCTAAAATATTTGTTGTTGGAGAAACTTATTCTTTAAAGATTAGAGCAAATTCAAGCAAAGCTCACAATAGTGAATTTTCTGAAGCTTTCACTTATAAATACCTTGGAAAAATCAACACTCCTACCAATGTTAAAACACATCTCACAACACTGTCTTGGGATGTTGTTGAAAACGCAAGTCATTACCTTGTTAAAGTTGTCACACCAAACGACAAAATCTTGTTCGACAAAAACGGAAACACATTAACTGGTGACGATATTGAAACAATTGAAAATGCAGATTTAACAGAATTTTCATTCAATTCAAATCAATTTAATTTTAGTTCACTTTTAAACGAAGCTGGTCAATATAAATTTTACGTTAAAGCCGTTCAGTCAGACGAAACCACTTATATTGAAAGTGACTACTCCCAAAAGGTTACATACACTCATTATGTTGAACTTAATGCTCCAAGCAATGGGCAAGTGTACAATATCGACAATGAATTACATCTAGTGACCTCCCTTGACAAACACGCAAATGCAATTTCAATCAGTTGCGCAAACATTGAGCGAACAGTTGAAATTAACGGAGCTGAAACAAGTGTTAATATGTTAAGTGACAATTTAGCAGACATTAATCTAACACAATATTTTCAATCATTTATTCTTGCAGAACAATTAACTTTTGATGATATAACTCAATATACTTTTAAAACTCAATCAAAGTTTATTCCAACTGGAACAAACGAATCATTCTATATTGATTCAAATCTTAGCTCCGCTGTTTTGTTTGAAAACACTGTTATTCTTTCTGCTCCTGAGTTGTCATTGGTTTTCAGTGAAACAAACAATTGCTATGTTGCAAAATGGATAACACCAAACACAAAAAACACAAACTTAATTGGTGAATTTAAAGTTATTGTTTTCACTCCTGAAGGCACAAAGGAATATAAACTCGATTCTGATGTAACAAGCATGTTAATAAAAGAAGATTTCCTTGCGGTTGCAGTGCAAACAATAGGTGTTGGAAATTATTTAACCTCTCCAATAAGTAAAATTATAACAAATCCAAATCTAACAAAAAATATTGCAAATATCACAATTGAAACTACTGGTTCTGGATTATCTTGGACAAACGTTGACAATGCATATTATTTCATCGCATGTGGAACAAATTTCTATCATCTAACTTCAAACACTTTTGAAATTCCGGTTGAAACTTTATCCTCAAACAATCAAACAATCACAATTGCAACATTTGTTGAAAATCACAAACCACTAATAAACTCTGTTAACTTAAAATATATCAAAAAGCTAAGCACTCCAACATTTGGCGCTTCTCAAGGATTTTACAGTAAAAAATTATACGAACTAACATTCACTGGTAGCGAAAACGCCATTGGTTACTATGTTTGGATAAAAAGTAAAGACGCAAGTGAGTTTATGAAAATCAACACTCTTTACACAAGCACAACAATTGATTTAAGTCAATATATCATCACTGAAGGTGAATATACTGATTATGAAGTTAAGGTTCAAGCTGTTGCAGATATTCACAGTGTATATTCAGATAGTGATTTATCCGAAAGTATAAGCGTGTCACATATGAAAGTTTTGCCAAAGCCAGAGTTTTACAAAAACAACAATCAAACAACCCCTGTCACAAAACTAATCAGCAATGGAACAGTAAAGTATGTTCTTAAATTTCAGGGAATTGAAGATGCTGGCAGTTATGAAGTGTTAATTAATTATAACAAACTTACAATTGACGCAAATCCAAACAGCGCAACAGGGATTTATGAAATTGACATCACAAAATATTTAACTTCAGCAAATAATTATGAAATTAAAATCAGATCTATTCCCAAAAACACATCGTTTAACATTTCTCCAAGTGAATATAATGTTACGAATTATGCTTTTACAAAACAATTGTCAATGGTTGAAAATATAGTCATTGAGGAAAACGATGGCGTGTTCACAATTTCATTTAAAGGTGTTGACAATGCCGAAAGTTACAGCGTCCGAATTGTTAAAGAAAATGACAGCGACTATGTTGATTATTTAAAATCACTTGGTTTGAATAATCCATTTGAAATAACAGAATCTACTGATGTTTCACAATATGTTAAGCAACAAGGGGCATACAAATTTTATGTGACAGCTCTTGCATCAAAAGAAAACAGCTACTATGCTGACTCGGCCGAATCAACAAGTTTTGCAGAGGTGACAAAATTAACAACTTTAGATAAACCAACTAATATTACATTTGATAATCAAGATAAAGACACATATCTTTTAAATTGGGATGGTGATGACAATGCTGACTACTATTTGATTAGAATAAAAGATCCTAATGGCATTGAGCATGAATTTAAGGTTTTCAATGCAACTTCAGTAAATATAAACGACTATATTTCTGTTCAAGGAAAATATGATGTTACAATTAATTCAATGGTTCAAACAACTGGTGGAAATTCTAAAGAATTTGCCTCAAGCTCAGGGGTGAAAGCCACTGAAACTTATCTCTTTAAAGAAACACATGATTTTTCAAGATATTCTGTTTTTATGTACGGAAATTATTATGATTTTGTAATCGAAAATGTTGATGATTTGAAAAATATTCTTTGGTATAATTATTTGTATGAAATTGACATTAACACAAAATTAAGTTTGTTAATTTCTAGAAAATATTACACTCCTGAAGGTGAAACTGAAACCAAACAAGAAACTCTTAGAGAATCTATATTAAGAATAGCGAACGAATCAAGTGAAAAAAAATATTACATCTTTACCAGTGATGAAAAATGGTTAGACTTAAACAGTGAGACATTAACAACCGATTCAAACCTATTTTTGTACTTATGTGAAAAACTATTATCAATCTACCCTGAATTTAATTCTCTAAGCAATTTTTCAGTTGATCACTCAACAGGGAACGACATTTTCACTTTATATTACAAAAATGCACTGAACGGAGAAAAAACTGCATACCCAGAATCAAACACATTCTATTCAATCACAACAAATGAAAATTATGGAAATGATTTCGAGTATATTGATCCATTTTTAAGAAAAAGCGAATCGGGTGTGTTTAAAATCGACACGCTTGAAGAAACAATGTTAGTTTCAACAACAGAACAATTGTTGCATGCAGTGCAACATAACAGAAAACCAATCTTCATTGGTGATTGCTCAGTTGCAGAAACAGTTTATAATAACGCAAAATTAGTTCTCTCAGCAATTGTTAGTGACAAAATGACTGATCTTGAAAAAGTCACCGCTATTTTCGATTGGTTAGAAGCAAATTTCGATTTAACATATTATAAAGATAATAGCCAATATTATATTTCAGGTTCTATTGAACATGCTAATGATAATATTAAAAAATTTGGACAATATAAGCATTATTATCTAGAAGGAATATTTGAAGATATTAAATTAGATGAAAAAGGTGACATCATCGTTGGTTCTAACCGTGCAACAAGCAAATCTTATTCGAAAGCCTTCACTTTGCTTTGCGCAATTGAAGGAATTGAATCTGTTGTTGTGAATGGTGAATACACTTACACAACCGGAGTTACACATTTAGTTAACCACTCTTGGAATAAAGTTAAAGTGAGCACAACAATGAATCAAACCGATAAGCAATGGTACTCTTTGGATTTAACCTTCTCTGACAATAGAATTGTTTTCACCGATATGCCAAACGGCTATGGAATGTCTTCTCACATTTATTTCTTAACCGATTTTAGACCAAGTACAGTTACATTAACCGATAAAAACAACTTAATTTCTAACAAATATCAATCAGATAGAAATTCTAGTGAAAATACTTATAACTATTATGCAAATTCAACTTTCAGCATGACCAGTGCTCAAATTCAAAGCTCTATTAAGATTCAGTCCGATGAAGACCCATCTAAATATTATTTCACAAATTACACAAAACAATATAATGATGATATATCTTATTTAACTTACAAACACGCTAGCAATTTAAAGGATAAACTAGAATCATATTTGTTAAATGCTATCATTTATGCAAAGCATAAACTCTTAAACAATAAAACAAAAAGAAGTTGTTTCGAATTTAGATACGAAGAAGGAGAATTCGATAAAGACCTCTTTAACAATGCTGTTAATAGTGGTAAAAACTTAAGTTTAGGCATTGAAATTATTAACAGTCCTAATAATGAGGTTGTAGATTTATTTCAAATGTATAATTCACGTTTTATAATCTTTAAAATAAAATCTGCATAAAAAAGATTATCTAACAAAAACTACATTTATGAAAATAGATGCAGTTAAAACTCTTGATGAAATAAAACAAAAACTGCACGAAAGTGGCGATTTGAAGTCACGAACCGTGCAGTTTTTTGGCACGAATGTTTCAATTTGCTATCTTGCACCGATTAGCGACAACTTGCTCTTAAACCAATCAATCATGAATCCAATTCTGGAATATCCTTACAACCCAGAAGATGATATTTGGTTAACTCTTAAAGAAAACGTGTTGTCAAATAACGAAGTAACTGAATTTTTTAACATTGATTCTGCTGTTGAGAAACTTCTTCAAGGGCATTGTTTAATTTTAGTTGATAATGCAGAGGTTTTTCTAGGATGCGACATTGAAAAAATCACTGTACGTGCAGTAACAGAACCCCCAACCAGTGTTGTCATAAAAGGTCCACGCGAAGGATTTAATGAAAGTTTGAAATATAATCTTGCAATGATTCGAAGAAGAAGTAAAAGCGATGATTTGGTTGTCACAACATTAGATATTGGTAACGTTACAAAAACCCAAGTTGCAGTTGTATATTTCAATTCTCTTGCCGACAAAAAAAATGTTAAACAAATTTTAAAGCGTTTAAAAAATATTGAAATTGACGGAATTGTAGACAGTCATTATTTAGTGTCATATTTGCAAAAGAATCCAAAATCACTTTTTAAACAAATTGGTGATACGGAAAAACCCGATGTTTTAGTTGGGAAAATGCTTGAAGGTCGAATTGGTATTTTGGTGGATGGAAGCCCTATTGCTTTGACACTTCCTTTCATTTTGATTGAAGACCTGCAAAACTCAGATGACTACTACAGCCAACCTATACGTGTTACATTCGTTCGTGTCCTTAGATTTATTGGCGTAATTCTTGCTGTGCTCTTGCCAGGAATTTATGTTGCTCTTGAAAAATTCCATTATAAAATTTTACCCACAGAATTTCTGGTGACAATTATGAACACAACTCAAGGAATTCCTTTTTCTCCTTTTATTGAATTGTTGTTTGTTGTTTTATTATTTGAGATTTTATATGAAGCAAACCTTAGAATGCCACAATATTTTGGAATGGCAATGTCAATTGTTGGCGCTTTAATTTTAGGTGAAACCGCTATTAACGCTGGATTGGTTAGTCCTCCCGCCGTAATGATTGTTGCACTTTCTGGAATCACTTTTTACATCATTCCAAGTCAAGCTGCTCAGTTCAGTATATTACGTTTGTTGGCGCTTGTGATTGGAGCATCAATTGGTTTATATGGAATTTTGATTTTCTGTGTCTTCTTGATTTCATATTTATCAAGCTTTGATAGTTACAACAGTGCTTATCTCGCCCCAACCGCACCTTTTATTCGCGATGATCAAAAAGATTTGTTTAAAAGAGAAATCATAAAAGAAATGCGTAGACGACCAAAATCGATTTCAAACAACAAAAATAATTTAACTCGAAGAGGTGACCAATGAAGATAAGTTATAGACAAATGTCAGTAATGCTATTTCTAAGTTTTATTTCTCTAAAATTTTTAGTTTTGCCTAGCGTGTTATATTTACAAAGTTCAAACATGAGTTGGTTCGTCGTTCTTGTCCTCATGCTTGTTGATGGAATTTATGCACTCTTAATCATTGATTTAATGCGTAAAAATCAAAACAAAAATATACATGAGTTTATGTGTCAAACAATTGGAGTACCTCTAACAAAAATTTGTTTGTTGGTTCTTAGTTTGCAATTTTTGCTTCAAATCGCAAACATAGTTAAAGGACTAGAATTTTTTGTAACAGAAAATTTCTACAATAATTTTCATTGGGTGTTATACATTCTTCCTCTCATTGCTTTGACTGGTTTTATGATGTATAAAGGTCTAAGAAATATTGCAAGAGTTCAAGAAATATTCTATTTATCTATTGTTGTTGGTTGTGTTTATATTGCATTTAAATCTTTTGCCGACATTGACCCTCTTGTTTACCTTCCAATGTTCAAAGACGGCTTTATTCCGTTAGCACAAAGTGGATTTGAACATTTAAGTTGGTTTGGATCCTCAACATTTTTAATTGCAATCTTTGGCAAAGTTGATTTCTCAAATGAAAAGAGAAAAACACCTATTATTTATATTGTCTTTGCAATTCTTTTAGTTCAACTAATCTATTTCGTGTTTTACGGCTTGTTTGATTCAACAAGTCCAACTCACACTTTTGCAATCAGTGACATAAGTCAGTTTTCAAGCAGTAAATCAATTATCGATGAACTCTCTTGGCTTGTGGTATCACTTTGGGTTGTAACTCAATCAATCCAAATAGCATTAAACGGTTATTGTTTAGTTAAAATTTTAATGTATGTATTTAAAATCAAGTCAAAAACACCTATGATTATAATAGTAAATTTAATAATGTTTTCATTAGCATACGTTGGAAGCATAACAATTAATCTTGAAAAAATATTTTTCACCCCCTTCGCTTCAATTGTCACAATAATAAGTCAATACATTATTCCTTTAATTTTACTGCTAGGAAATTTTATCAACAGAAAAAAACAAACGAATAGCATTCATCTAAATCATTCTCAAAAAAAGGTGGTGGAAAATGAAAAAGTTAAAAACAATATTTAGTCCAAGGAAATTAATCATATGGATTTTTATTATAATTCTTTTAATCACTGTTCCTGAAATCACAAAGCCAGCAATGAGCCGAACTGAGGCAATTGTTACAATGATGAGCATTGATAAAATTGATGAAGGAATAAAAGTTTCCACTGCAGTAATAACTCCATCCACCGAAAAAACAACAAACTATGAAGTGTACTCTGGCATCGGTGAATCTGTTGGCGAAGCAGTTGAAAATGTTTCGCTCTCACTTGGAAAAAGCATGGGATTCGCTCAATGCGAAATTATGGCTTTTGGTGAAAATTTGTCATATGAAGGAATTATGTCATCACTCGACTTCATGACAAGAACACGAAAAGTTGGAAGAAATGCAATTTTAATTAATTTCAATGGCGATGTGGAAGAGTTCCAACAAGCAGTAGTAAATTTGAATATTGAAAAATCAATTCCATTGGAAGATGTTATTAATTTTGATCAAAGGTATATTCCATCGGACGATAGCAATATACACTCCTTCTACAAAGGATATTTCAGTCCAATTTCTCTTGGAATAATGCCTAAAGTTCAACTTCTTAAAAACAAAACAGACAATTCAATTGAACTTGAAAGCGGATCAACCGGTGTTGGCAGTTCAAGTGAACCAGGTTCAGGTACTGCAGGAACTAACAATAAAGAATATATCCTAAACGATGGCACGGTTTGTATCTTTAAAAATGGTAAAAAGTTTTTAGAACTGACTCCAGAACAAATGAAGAAACTAAATCTTCTTTCAAATGTTGAACAAGAAGGAACTTTGAAAGTAAAAAACATAAAAGATCATCTTTATAATGATTCAACTGTTATTTTAAATATTCATGATAAACAACTGAAATTTTCACCAAGTTTTAAGAACAACAAACCCATATTTAACATTAGCATCGAACTTGCTGTTTTAGTTGAAGAAGTGGATGAAGAAAATCCGGACAAAAGTTTTTTGAAACGAAATAAAGACTTTTTAACCGATGCACTTATTGAAAAAACAAAAGAAACCGTTAAAATGGATGCAATGGAAATTATTGAATTCTGCAAAGAAAATCAAGTTGACTTGATTGGTGTATATGAAAATTTTTATCGAAAACAATATAAAGAATTTAAAAAGCATTATGAATCTATGCAAGAAAAATACCTAGACGGAATTGAATATAACATAACCGTCAAGGTATCTAGTTCTTATTAAATTAACTTCTTAAGTCGACACCAATTTTCTTCATATGCTCAATTAAACGAGCTGAGAACTTCTCAATGTCGCTTGCCTCAAGGGTTCTATCTTTTGGTGTGACAATAAAATTGATTGTGTAACTAATTTTATCTTTAAGCACTTCATCGTTGATATAAATATCTTTTAAAGAATGTTCAAGAATGTAACTAGCTCTAAATTCGTTTAGAGCTTTTTCAATTTCTGCATATTTCATTGAATTTGGTGCAACAAAGTTATAATCCACTGAAACACTTTGGAACTTACTTGTAAGTTGAACTTTAAATAGCTTCTTTTCAACTTCTAACATTTTTCCAACGTCAAGTTCAAGAACAGCAAAGTTTTTACGCTTGTCAATATTTTTAGCAATCACTGGATGCAAAATTCCCATTTCACCAAGAACAAGTTCGTTCGAAGTTATTGAACAAGAGTTCACTGGATGATAAAGTTTGTTTTCTGTTTTGTTTGAGTAATCCACTTTAATGTGCATAATATGACTTGATATATATTCCACAATTTCTTTCAAACGGAAATAAAGTTCTTTTTCACTTTCATTTTCACTTGCTAAAACAATTGCCAATTTTTTCTTTTCCACAGCAAGATTATTGTCATCTAATGAATCCCAAACTCTTCCGACTTCAAATATTCCCAAATTATCAAATTTGTTTTTATTTTCATCTGCAAATTTAATGATTGTTGGAGCAAGTGAACTTCTAAGTCCGCTTTGACCAGAGTGAGAACTATCAACAAGACTAACCACACTCTTTTCATCTATGCCAACAGCCTTGTTATAATCAACATAGTTCCAAACATAAGAGTGAACTTCGTTTAAACCAAACAAACTTGCGAGTGCATATTTGATTTCGTATTCTTTCGTGTGAGTTGGAATTTGTTCCACCGGTTGCAATGGCATTTCCATTGGTGCTGATTTAATATTATCATAACCATACATTCTGAATATTTCTTCAACCAAATCTTCTTTGATTGAAACGTCCTTTGTGCCTCTAAAAGATGGAACATTAACTTTAATTTTTTCGCTGACGATATCCAAAATTTCAACATCAAATCCAAGACGAGTTAACGTATCAATCACGTTGTTTAATTCGAGTTTTACACCACCACGGCGTGATAGGAAATCTGTGTCAATTTCAATTTCATGCTTTGGATAATGAAAATTATAAACATCAGTTAAACTTGAAGTTACATTAATTCTCGGCTCTGCTTGTTTTAATAAATAAACAAGTCGCGCAATTGCAACATCACACATTTCAGGGTCAAGAGATTTTTCATATCTTTGACTCGCATCAGTGATCAACCCAACTTTTCTGCTTGTTTTTCTTATTGACACACAATCAAAACATGCACTTTCCAATAAAAGTTTAGTTGTGTTGTCAGAAATTCCTGACTTCAAGCCTCCTTTAACCCCTGCAATTGCAACAGGAACTTTTGTTTCATCACAAATAACCATTGATTCTTTTTCAATCATGTGTTTCTCATGTTCCAAAGTTTCCATTTCAACTGGTTCGTTTGTTTCAATAACAGTGATTCCCTTAACAACGTCGTTATCAAAAGCGTGCATAGGTTGACCCATTTCAAGCATTAAGTAGTTTGTCATGTCGGCAAGAAGATTGATATCTCTCATTCCGCAATAGTTAAGGCGAAGTTTAATCAACCTTGGACTAACTTTATTGATAACGTTTTCAACAGTTAATCCACAATATCTAAAACATTTATCTGTTTCAACTTTAATGTTTAATGGTTGTAAATTGTTGTATTGATTTAAATCTTCCAATTCTAATGGTTTTAATTCACGTTTGAAAATTGCAGCAAATTCACGTGCAATTCCATAATGCCCCCAAAGGTCAGGGCGATTTGTGAGCGACTTGTTGTCAATTTCAATTAATACATCTTCAACTGGAAGAATATCTTTAATATCTGTTCCAACAATCAATGAACTATCAAGTTCAACAATTCCGCTTGTGTCTGCCTCAATTCCCAATTCATTCCCGCCACAACACATACCGAAACTATCAACTCCCGCAAGTTTAGCTGGGCCAATTTTCATTCCGTTAACGTTTCCGCCAACACGAGCAAAGTAGGTTTTGAGTCCCACTCTAACATTTGGTGCGCCACAAACAACTTGAACAGGTGCGCCTGATCCATCGTTAACCTTTAAAATGTGAAGTTTTTGGCTGTTTGGGTGATTTTCAACACTTAAAATTTCCGCCACCACTACGTTTTCAATATTCCTTCCCTTATATTCAACACCTTCAACTTCAGCAGTTGACAAACCAAAACGTTTAACGATTTCATCAACTTCAATTCCATCTAGGTTAACATAATCTTTAATCCAATTAAGTGATATTAACATATTTTTTCTTTCTCCTTTAATTCTTCCTGCAAATATACAGCATATGGCAACTCAAACCCTGATGGTCTAATCTTTCACAAACGTTAAAGTGCCAATTTACAAGTTTGTTATAATTTTCTTCACTCATAACGCCGTTATCTATATAATCTCTCATTGTTGAAAACAAACCATCAGTTGCAACATTTGTTATGTGTGTTGTATTTGTTTTTTCAAATTGCTTATTAAAATCTTCAATATGGAAAGATGAAAACACTTCCTTTGGAACATCTTTAATAACACCATTCTTATTTAACATTGGTTCTAATTCATTAAATCTATTTTTTCTAACACCAAAGTTCCAAACAATTGATGAATGAGTAATGTATGCAAACATACAAATTCCATTAGTCTTACAAACTCTAATTGTTTCAGCAATTGCTTTGTTTTTATCTTTTTGTGTGTATAAGTGATACATTGGTCCTAAATTTAAAACCACATCAAAAGAATCATCTTCAAATCTAGATAAATCTAGAGCATCACCTTGCAAACAAGTTATATATTTAATTCCTTCCGCTTTCTTTTTCATAAATTCAACATTGCTTGGAGTTAAATCAACAGCGGTCACATTATAGCCCATTTTTGCAAGGTTGATTGAATATGCTCCAGTTGCTGCGCCAATTTCTAAAATTTTGCAACCCTTTTTCGCAAACTTTTTAATGTAACGCATTGTTGTGAGATATTCAATTTTGTGAGATGGGGTGTTAAATCTTTCATCTTCAATATAGTTATTAGTGTAATGATTAACTATAATATCTTCATACTTATTAACTTTACTCATACTTCTCCTTTAATCTTTTTAACAGATTGATTTCTTAAACAAACTCTATCAATAAATCCTCTTTTATTTAAAACGAAAGTTGCTTGCCCGAACGACTTAGCGTAGGCGTTAAGTGAGTGGCAACAACTTGAGTTTACTATACATCTAATTTGAATTGGTTTAACAATTTCAAGTTTCCGCTGTTTAAATCACGAATATCTTTAAGCCCCATAGAAAGCATTACCATACGGTCAAGTCCTAACCCGAAAGCGCAACCTGAATATTTTTCAGGGTCAACACCACCGTTTCTTAAAACGTTAGGGTGAATCATGCCACATGGGCAAAGTTCAATCCATCCACCGTTTTTGCAAGTCCCACAACCTTTTCCATCACAGAACGGACAACGAACGTCCATTTCAAAACTTGGCTCAGTGAATGGGAAGAATCCAGGACGAAGACGAACATCCAAATCTTTTTTGAATATCTTACTCAACATTTCTTTCATAAAGTAAATAAGATTTCCAACTGAAACATCTTTATCAACAATAACGCCTTCAAGTTGGAAGAATGTGTTTTCATGGCTTGCGTCAATATCTTCATTTCTAAAGCATCTTCCAGGGAAAATTGCTCTGATTGGAACAGGATATTTTCTCAAAATCTTGTTTTGCGCAGCAGATGTTTGAGTTTTCAAAACTTGTCCGTTATCAAGCCAGAATGTGTCTTGCATATCACGCGCTGGGTGATTTTCTGGAACGTTTACTGCTGTGAAGTTGTTATATTCAGTTTCAACTTCGTTGCCATCTTCAACAACAAATCCCATAGAAACGAAAACGTCTTCAATTTGTTTTTGAATGATTGTTCTTGGGTGAAGACTTCCCACCACGTGTTCACACGGAAGAGTGATGTCTATCTTTTCTGCGCTGTTGATTTCTTTTTCAAGTTCTGCTTGTTTCAAGAACACTTCTTTTGCACTGATTAAATTTTCCGCATCATTTTTTGCATTGTTTAACATTGCGCCAACTTTGCCTTTTTCTTCTGCTGGCACTTCTTTCATAAAACGGAAAAGCCCTGTGATTTTTCCACTTTTACCTAAAATTTCAACACGCAAATTTTGACATTCTGCGCTTGAATTAATAGTTTCCAATTTTTCCTTTGTGTAATTTAAAATTTCATTAATTCTATCTTGCATAATTTCTCCTTTTAAATTTGATTGTTTTGCATGCAAATAACAAGCAAATTTTAAGAGAATATATATTGAACTTGTTTCAATATAATTTCTCCTTTTAATTAATGTTTACATTTTTTTGAAAAGAAAATTTGCTATGACCTAACTTTAGTTAGATCTTGCATAATTTCTCCTTTTTTATTTAGTTGCTGTTTCTAATAACGTTATTGTTTTATTGTCACAATCAAGTTCACATTTGATTCCTATTGGAATAATACCTATAGGTTCAGCATGTCCAAAATTTACATTATAAATTATTGGAAGATTTGGCAAATTCGCCTCTTCGCATACAACTTGTTTGTAAATTTTTTTATACTTTTCATATGCTGCAGGAAATGCTGGTTTTCCAACAATAATTCCATTAATTACATTTAAAATTCCTTGTGCTTGAAGATTTCTTAAAAGCCATAATAAAAAGAAATCTGGCATATTTTCTTCACTTGTTTCTAAAAACAAAATTTTTCCTTTCCACTCATCAAGTGATGGCCATAATTTGGTATTTAATAACTCAATAAAAACATCTGCACAGCCACCGAGCAACTCACCTGTAACTTTGCCATGCCCTTGCAATATCTCATATCCCTTATTATCTTTGTAATATTTTCTTTCTTTATTAATATTTTCTGGCAACCACCAAACTTTATCTTTTTCATAACTACAAATAAGAGCGGGTTTTATTTCCAATCTATCTTTAGGCTCAAATAATGTATCAATAATTGCATTTTTGGTGTAATCATTTATTTTTATATATTCTGCAAAATTGTTCATTATTGATGCCCCATAATATGAAACAACTCCTGCTTTATACATCATAAAATGGTTAGTTGTTGTATCAGAAAACCCGGTAAGAATTTTAGGGTTGTTTTTAATAACATCAAAATCTATATAAGGTAACAATCTAATAGTATCATCACCACCAATCGCATTAAAAATTGCTTTAATCGATTTGTCTTTAAATGCATCCATTAAGTCTTTCGCTCTAGCTTCCGGATGTTTATTTAAATAATCAATTCCTTTAAGAGCATTCGGCATTACTACAACTTCAAGACCAAAATCTTTTGTCAATCTCTCTTTTGCAATATCTAATTTATGAATTGCCCAATCTTCCCCAAGCATACCACTAGAAAGACTAACAATTACAACTTTATCTCCCTTTCTTAATCTTTCAGGTTTTATCATAATTTCTCCTTTAAATTTGTTTGTTTTGCTTGCAATTAACAAGCAAATTTTAAGAGAATATATATTGAACTTGTTTCAATATAATTTCTCC
>CAZTNT010000007.1:15074-22366 GCA_964614965.1 uncultured Lachnospiraceae bacterium
TTTATAAACTTATTTCATAATAATCTTCTGGAATCAACATATCTTTGTGATTAATTAATTTTCCACCATTTTTTATTATTGTTTTGCGTGAGCCTGTGTTGTTTGTGTAACACCCAACTCTAACAGATTTCATTCCTTTTTCTCTGCAAAGTTCTAAACCCATCTTTAGAGCTTGCGTTGCATAACCTTTTCTTCTTTCAGTTGGGCGAATTCCATAACCAATGTTTCCACCGAAGTTTTCATCTAAACTTCTTGTTAGTTCCCAACGAAAGTTAATTGAGCCAACAATTTTGTTATCTTTTTCTCTAATAATTAAATAGGTTGAACGTGGCACAACATTTTCTTCATACCCTAAATATTCAACATATTTATCTTTTTGCTGTTTTTCTAACATCTCTTCGTATGTTGCACAAGATGATGCTCCACCAATTCCGTTCATTGCACTTCCATATTCAGTGAACTCTTTAAGATATTCCAAAACATCTTCTTTATCTTCAAGAGTTAGTTCTCTTAAAATCAGTTTTTCCACGATTTCTCCTTTAAAAATAAAAAACTCGCCCTAAATTAATAGGACGAGATATATATCACGTGTTACCACCTAATTTCACAAACATAAAATGTTTGCCTCATTGACATTTTCACAGTTTTGTCTGGCAACTCTTAAGTTTGAATTTTTCAATTCAAATTTACCAAGTGCAACTCCAATGCTGAAATTCGTTTGTTGTTTGAACATAAGTGGCTCTCAATCGGCGACCACTCTCCCTTTATGAAAACAAGAAAACTACTGAACACATCTTCACAGTTTTTATTAAATTGATTGAATTAAGTTTTGCACTTAATTTCTTTAATAGTATTATCTATTAATTTTATTTTAAATCAAAATGATTGTTTTGTCAATAGATTTTATTTATTTTAAATTATAAGATTCATTTTCTTTCTTAATGTCTTTTGAATCTTTCTTTTTGTTACCTAGGAACAAAATCATAACAGCAAATGCAAAATAAGTGAAATGATTCCATTCGAAAGTGTTATCAAACAAACTTTCAATCAACAAGAATATCATAGGCAACCATGCAATAATTTGTGCTTTAAGCTTTGAAGATTTTAATAATTTCCACACCAACCAACCAATTAGAATACATCCAATCAATCCAAATCTATATAACATAAAAATATACAGATTGTGACTTGCTCTTGTTTGACCTTGCGCATGAATGAAAACTTCTTCAGCCAAAATTCCGTGTCCGCATAAAAACTTAATTGGACCTTCAAAAATCGCTGTTAGATAATCTTTCCAAATATCATCTCTTCCAGTCAACAATGAATTCCAAAAATTACCACTTTGGAAATCTCCTAAAAATCTGCTTATAATTATGCCAATGAATTTATAACACACCAAACTTAAAATTAGTAATGCAAATCCAAATATTCCAACAATTTTTATGTTTTTCTTGAAATCTTGTTTTAAGAAGAACACCACAAAAATTAAAGTCATTAACACCAACATGCCAATTCCAGTTTTTGAAAGTGTTGTTAAAGTTATAACTCCGCAAAACGCATAAATTGCGCCAAACTTAAATAATGTTAAATCCTTGTTTAAATAACGATACATATAATAACACACCACAAACAATGCTCTCATATATGTATAATTTGGATGATTTGTAAAAGCTCGGAACCTTCCTTCCATAAACACTTCATATTGAAAACCTGGGAAAATTAATGTTACAATCGCCAAAAGGCTTGTTGTTAATAAGCCTCCTAGCAAAAAATTCATTCCTTGAGCAATATTAAATTCCTCTTTCATATTAAATATCAAATAAAAGAATGGAACATATGTAAGATAAAGCCAAGCACCTCTATATAAGCCCGAAAAACAGCTAATGAAAATGCTAAATGATAAAAATGAAGCTAGTAAACAAACCAATTTTTTGTTAAAATTATATTTACCTTTTTTAACACCTTGATAATATTTTACAAGCAAAATAATGCAATAACCTATCAGTGTCACCATAAAGCATGAATCAAACCCTATGTTGCTTAACGTGAAACTGTGCAAAAACATAAAGACACAAAATGAACTTTGAAGTGGCAAAATTGCCAGAAATACAACAGCGCATATGCTAACAGCAATTTCAATCCATTTCCAATATCCACTGATTAAATAAATCACACACAAAAAAGCACATATCAAAAAAGTTTTATTCTCTCTTAATTCAAGAATTTGAGTTTTACAATTTTGAAACATGTTTTTTATTTTTTCTTTTGACATAAACGAATCCTCTTCATCTTTGCCAAACAAAAAAAATTTGGCGTTCCCAAGAGGAATCGAACCTCTAACTAGCCCTTAGGAGGGGCTTGTTATATCCGTTTAACTATGGGAACATTAAGACGTAATTTCATTATATCACATATAAATAAAAAAATCAATTGTCAAATAGCTAAAAGTTTACACTACTTAACTAAAATTGTGTTATAATCATTTTATGAAAAAGTTGTTGATAGTTGACGGAAGTTCACTTTTGTTTCAATCTTTTTATGGAATGCCAAATAAAATTCAAAACCAAAAAGGTCAATATGTTGAAGCAGTTATTTGTTTTTTGGGAATAATGTTAAAAACAATTGCAATGTTAAAACCATCGCATCTTTTTGTTGCTTTTGATGGCGAAAACATGTTGGAACGTAAGGATGTTGATTCTGATTACAAAGCAAACAGAAAAGATTTTAGTAATGTTGATGATGTTGATAACCCTTTTTTACAACTCGAAATCATTAAAACCGTACTGAACCACCTAAATATTCAATGGTTTGAAACAGTAAATTGTGAAGCGGATGACTTAATTGCCAGCATTGTTAATGACTATAAAAACCAATTTGAAATTATCATTTCATCGCAAGACAAAGACTTTTTTCAACTTATTTCCACGAATGTTAGTGTTTTTGTTTATCGTGGTAAAATTAGCAAACGTTGGACTTTAGAAGAAATTAAAAATAAGTATGGCTTTGACGCAAAACACTTTTCCACATTTAAGTCACTTGTTGGGGATAATTCTGACAACATAAAAGGAATTAAAGGTATAGGCGCTGTGTCTGCAACTAAACTTATTAAAGAGTTTGGAAATTTACACAACATATTTGAAAATGAAAATCAAATTAATGAAAGATTAAAACACCTTTTGCTAAATGATAAAGAAAAGGCCTTCCTTAATTTTAAAATTATAGAACTTCATTCGAAAACAAATTTAATGAAACTTCCCAATTGCGAATTTAATTTACCTCAAGTTTCTTCAACAACAATTCTAAAAGATTTAAACATCTTATAAAAAATCTCACAAAACATTATGAGATTTTTTTTACTTAATTAAATAATTCATATCAAATTTTTCGTCTAAATCTAAAAATAAACACCTTCCTTCATATTTATTTTCATATTCTCTAATCAAATTAAAACCATTAACTTCATCAAGTTGAAATAAAAGTGCCGAAAAAGGCAATCCGCTTTTATTTAGCACTTGATTAAAATTAATTTTAAGCCATGTGTTTGTTTCTATTGCATTTAGTGCTTCATGGTGTAAACTCACCCCAAATGCTGGCATCAAACGAGAGTTTTTAAATAAATTTTCAAGTTTTAAATAAAGCACATCAAACTCTTTACTATGGTTTAAAATTTCTTTTTTTATTCCATCGTTTATTATTTCAAAATTGTTAATAAATTTTAGAATATCAACCAAATTATTTTCATTATCTATATAATTAATCATAAAATGATTATATCATGTTTTTCATATTTTAAACAGACATAAACTCAACATTATCTCGAATACGTTTAAAAATTTCAAGATGTCGTTGTTCATCTTCAATAATTCGTGCAAACAAGTTTTTTAAACTCTCATTCTTAACTCTCATGATTGCATTTTGATAATTTTCAATTGCAACACTTTCTGCTTTGATGTTATTGTCAAGCATATCTCTTAATTTAATTGAATAATTTAAGTTTGCAGTGTTGAAATAATTACCTTGAGCATCTTCATACTTTGGAATTCCACCAAACAAACTTATTGCATGCATAAGCATTTCCAAGTGCATCATTTCAACAATGCCAATTTCTTCGAATATTTCAGCAATCTCTGAATTTGTTTTATCCGCAATAACAGATTGATATATGTATTGAAGCACACCCGCGAGTTCTCCAACTCTACTTGAAGTGAGATTCTTTAAAACAGAAACAGTCATCATATCTTCTTGAACATCAACAATTTCAGGATATGGTTTGTTTACTTTAACTTCCAAATCTTCAAAATTCATAATTTCTCCTTTATTTCATCTACACTATTGATATGCAAAAGAAAAATAAATTGTTAATTTGAGAACAAATTTTCACAAAATATTTATAATTATATTAAAATAATATTTGTTAAAAAAAAGATATTATGTTAGAATAATTTACGAGGAATAAAATGAAAAAAAATCAAACAAACAAAAACAAGGAAACAAAAAAAATCACAAGATTTAATCCTAATCCTGAAGTTGGTTTAGAACAAAATGAAATCAACGATAGAATTCAAAATAATTTAGTTAACGTTTCAAATGTCAAAACAGGGAAAAGCGTTGGAAGCATATTGATTAAAAACATTTTCACTTTCTTCAACCTTATATGCTTTGTTGTTGCCGCCGCTTTGATTTCAGTTGGTGCTTACACTGACTTGGCATTTATGGTTATTGTTGTTTTGAACACAACAATAGGAATCGTTCAAGAAATAAAAGCTAAAAAGACAATGGATAAATTGTCACTCACCAACTCCAATTTTACCAAAGTTATCCGTGAGGGTGAAGAACAAGAAATTTACAAAACTGAGGTTGTGCTTGATGATGTTTTGTGTTTAAAGCCTGGAATGCAAATTGCATGCGATAGTATCGTTATCTCAGGTCAAGTTGAAGTTAATGAAAGTTTGCTAACTGGTGAAAGTCAACCTGTTAAAAAGAATGTTGGTGACGACCTCTTAGGTGGAAGTTTCATTTCAAGCGGAACTTGCAAAGCAAAAGTAAATAAGATTGGTGATGATAACTACATATCTCAACTTAGTGCAAAAGCAAAATCATTTAAACAATCAAAGAGTGAATTATTAACATCCCTTAGAAACTTAATTAAAATTATAACAGTGTTTATGATTCCTGTTGCAATAATCATGATTTATAACAACTACCGCAGTTTTATCAGCGACCCAACCGCAACTGGAACAATGCAATATTTTGTTGTGACCAAAACAGCAGGATGTGTAATTGCAATGATTCCTGCAGGCATGTTCCTGCTAACTTCTGTTGCACTGGCAGTTAGCGTTATACGACTTGCAAAACAAAGGACTCTGGTTCAAGAATTATACTGCATTGAAATGCTTGCAAGAACAAATGTTTTATGTCTTGATAAAACAGGAACTTTAACAAACGGTTCTATGAGTGTTAAAGATGTTGTTCTTCTTGGAAAGAAAACTGACAAAGATGTTGATAAAATTATTGCATCCATGGTCGCAGCTTTCCATGATGCAAATCACACAGCGCTTGCTCTAAAATCTTATTTTGGCAAACCTTGTTATGCCGCAGAAAAATCAATTCCATTTTCTTCAGAACGAAAATTTATGGGATGCAAATTTAAGCAGCTTGGCGCTTACAAACTTGGTGCATACGAATATGTTATGAACAAGCCAACCGCAGACATTAAACAACAATCAGAAAATTTTGCTTTGAACGGTTATAGAGTGTTGCTTCTTGCTGAATGTGATGCGACTTTCAGTGGAGAAAACTGTAAACCTGTTGCTTTAATTTTATTGCAAGATAACATTAGAAAAGACGCACCAAAAACTATAGAATGGTTTAAACAAAATGATGTTGATATAAAAATCATTTCTGGAGACAATCCTATAACAGTAAGCGAAGTTGCAAGACGCTGTGGTGTTGACAATCACGAGAAATATATTAGTTTGCAAGGACTTTCAAACACAGAAGTTATGGAAGCAGCTGATAAATACACAATTTTCGGCAGAGTTAGTCCAGAACAAAAAGCTATTCTTGTTAAAACTCTGAAATCTCAGGGAAAAACTGTTGCCATGACTGGAGATGGCGTCAATGACATTTTAGCACTAAAAGAAGCAGATTGTTCAATTGCAATCGCAGCAGGAAGTGATGCAGCTAGAAGTGTTAGTCAACTTGTTCTTTTAGATAGTAACTTTAGTTCAATGCCGAGTGTTGTTGCTGAAGGAAGACGTGTTGTGAACAACATTCAAAAATCTTCATCTCTTTTCTTAATGAAAACTATTTTCGCAATTTGCATTTCAATTTTTGTGCTTTGCATTGGAAAACCTTATCCTTTCTCTCCAATTCAGTTAACAATTCTTGAAATGTTTGTTATTGGTTTGCCTTCGTTCTTCTTAGCACTGCAGCCAAATATAAACAGAATTAAAGGTAGATTCTTAGCTAACGTTGCACGAAACACTTTGCCAGCTGGCTTGTGCATGGTTGGTTCGGTTATTGCAATTTACGTTTATCAAATGTTCACTCCTATAACAACTGATGTTTTGGTTACAATGTCATCTCTTGCAGTTCTTGCAACTGGATTTATAGCATTGTTTAATATGTGTAAACCTTGGAATATGTTTAAAGCAATAATGTATGTTTTCTGTCTTTCAATTGCAGTTTGCTTAATTACATTCTTGCCAAGTTTGTTTAAATATGTTCCAATGTCTTACACCGATAAATTAATTTTAGTAATAATCATCTTCTCTAGTTATTTAATTTATGGTATTTTAACAAAGTTATTTGAATATGCAAACAAACATTCTAGTGAGCTATAATATTAGAAATCTGATTATTGTCAATAATAAATTCAAAAATGCCCGCAAGGGTATTTTTGTTTAGTAAAATAAGTATGTTATTATCTATTGGATAAAATTGATCGAATTTAGGAAAAAATGATAAAATATCTTTCTCGTTTTCCACCCGTAAATCAGCACTTAAAAGTTCATTGCAATATTTCAGATTCTCCACAATCAAACAATCTAAAAAAACATGAGGAATAAATTGCGGTTTTAAGTTTAATTCTTCATCATCTAAATAAACAAGATAACTTGAAAACTGCTTATCTTTTATGTGACAAACTTTTCCATGATTTAAAACATCAAATTGCTTGCACATAAACATTTTTTCATTTTCTCCGACATTGCATTCATCGTAATAAGATGAAAAACATATTTCGTCATTTTTTATTACAACAAGATAATCCCTTTTGCCTTGAAAATATA
>CAZTNT010000008.1:0-20443 GCA_964614965.1 uncultured Lachnospiraceae bacterium
CAGTTACAGATTCATCACAAACAAAGGACAAGTTGTTTATTCTCAAAAACTACATAACAAATCAAACAAAGAAAATTAAAAAACACCAATTATGGTGTTTTTTTATGTATAACAACAAACTAAATTCCGAAAAAATAAACGAACCACCTATTCTTCAGTCTCTATTTTTTCATCTTTAATTAATTCTTTGTCAACAGTTTGAAGATATAAATTGCTAACATCTGTTGATTTGATATATTGCGCCTTCATTTTATCAATCAAACCTGCATTTTTAAATGAATAATGTGCACTTTCGTTCAAAATTATATGATCATCAAATTCAACACCTTGATTTAAACACATATGAACAACTCTCTGAGTTGCTAAAATGTCTGCATAGCTAGGATTGACATCTCCAAAAGGATGTGTGTGATATAAAACCACACCACTTACTCCTTCATTGCTGATTCCTTGACTAATTTGTTTTAAATCGACACAAATTTCAGAGTCGTCATGTCCTTTATACTTAATAGTTTTCAAAACTTTTTTATTTTTACTCAAACATACAATAACCATAAATTCATTATTTTTGATTCTATAAAAATCTCGAAAAAATTGAACACTTTTTGCTGTTGAATTTAACGTGTAAGTTTTCTGTTCTTGCTTATTTTTATTATAAATATCAATAAATTGAGATAAAACATTGATGAAGAATGCACTTTCAGGTCCAATGCCATCAACTTTAACTAAATCATTGAAATCTGCATCAATCACATTTTGAAAATTTCCAAAATAATTAATCAGTTCATGTCCAATTGGATTTGTGTCCTTCCTTGAAATTGTGTAAGTCAATAACAATTCCAAAATTTCATGATATTCAAGGCAATCCAAACCATATTTTTCAACTTTATTTCTTAATCTTTTTCGGTGATTTTTATGTGGGTTTGTTTTTTCTTTTTCCATATATCCTCATTTGTTTGTCTTAGAATATCATAAACAATATTATTTTTCAAGACTATTTTAAAAATTTTTAATTTGTTTCAATTTACTTGTAAAAACGGGTTAAAATATA
Organism: uncultured Lachnospiraceae bacterium; assembly: GCA_964614965.1. GTDB lineage: Bacteria > Bacillota > Clostridia > Christensenellales > UBA1242 > Onthoplasma. The sequence goes on from CAZTNT010000008.1 coordinate 1,052, forward strand.
TATAATAATATTTGAAAGGGGTGTTATATGAAACATTTAAAGAAATTGTTGTTACTCATTTGGATTATACCGTGTATGTTTGTGTTCAATGCTTGTTCATTTTTAGATGATAAAAATGTTTATATCACAAATATTTCAATTACCTCAGTCGAAGATGATTCAACAGTTTACACAATTCATTATTCAGACGGAACAACCGAAACAGTTCCTGTTGAAAATGAAGACAATAAATATATTGTCGACATCAAAAAAACTTCAAAAATTGACAAAACAACCACTTATACTATCTATTATTCTGACAATTCCACATCAATTTTAACTATTGAAGATGGTCAAGACGGAGTAAATGGAACGAACGGAACGAACGGCACAAATGGTTCAGACGGTCAAGACGGTGAGGACGGAAAGATGGCACTGATGGACAAGACGGTGAGGATGGAAAAGATTTAACAATTGATGATATTTTCAATAAGTATCTCGAAGAACATCCTGATGCCACATATGACGACTTTTTGAAAGAATATTTAACTATAACCGAAAAAACCAATCCTTCAGTTGAAGATGCAACAAACATAGCACTTCAATCTGCGGTGACAATTTGGTGCGAATTCCCAACAAGTTCTTATATGGGAACAAACAAAGACACTTCTGTTGCCTGTGGTTCGGGTGTGATTTACAAAATGGAAAATGAATATAGTTACATTATCACAAACTACCATGTTGTGTTTATGTATGGATGTGACACCAACACAGACATCGCAAATAAAATTCATATTTTCCAATATGGTACTAGTGAAACTGCATATAAAGTTGTAACAACTGATTCATATGGTAACACTTCAACAGTGCTTGATGATAATGGGTATCCAACCATTGCTTATGGTGATGGAGCAATTGAGGCAACGTATGTTGGAGGTGAATTAACTTATGATTTGGCAGTTATTAAAGTTCCAACTGCTGAATTATTAAAATATAATTCTCATGCAAGAGCTGTGACAGTTGCAAGCGATTACAACATCGGTGAAACTGCAATTGCTATTGGAAATCCAGAATGTGAAGGTTTCAGTGTTACAAGCGGAATCATTTCAGTTGAAAGTGAAGATATCGTAATGACAGGTGCGGATGACACAACTGAATGCAAATTTAGAGTTATGCGAATAGACACCGCGGTGAACGGCGGAAATTCTGGCGGTGGCTTATTCAATATCAATGGTGAATTAATTGGAATCGTTAATGCAAAAGCTGTTGCAAGTGAAATTGACAATATTGCATACGCAATTCCATATGACAATGTTATTGCCTTTGCTGATAACCTTTTAACTTACTATGATGGAACTAATGCATCCAACATTAAAAAGTTGTATTTAGGAATTTCTTATTCAGTTGAAAACAGTCGAGCAATTTACGATCCAACAACAAATCGCACAACAATTAAAGATGATTTAGTTATTGCTGAAGTAACAAAAAATAGTGTTGGACACGTAATGGGTTTCGTTTCTGGCGACATTATCAAAACAATTTCAATCAATGGAACACTCCACACAATCACTCGAGCATATCAACTGCCAGACTTATTGTTAACAATTCGCGCTGGCGATAAAATTATTATTGAAGTTGTACGAGAAGGCGAAACCGAACTTCAAAAATGTGGAATCACTGATGAAAATGGAGTTTTAGCAGAATATTTAAAAACAGTTGCCGAACTTTCTTAAAAAGTAAAAAAACACCAGTTGATCTGGTGTTTTTTATTCTTGTGATAACAACATAAGACTTCATATAATATCCACTTCTTCCTATGTTTTAATTGCTTGCCCGAGCGACTTAGCGAACGCGTTTAGCGAGTGGCAACTGTTAAAACATCTACATTTCCTTAAGCGTGTCAATACAAAGCAAATTAAAACCAACCGACAACGTATCTTTCAAAACTTTAACAAGATTAATTTTTGCTTTTGTTGTTGCATCATTTCCATCAAGAACTTTTGAAGTTGTGTAAAACTTGTTAAACATTTTGCACATTTCCATAACTCTTTTTAAAATCAAACTTGGATCTCTTTTTTCTAATCCGTTTTTAATAACGTTTTTGAAATCATTAATTGCTTTTAAAATCCTAAATGCTTCTTGATTCAAGCAAGAATAATCTGCTTCAACATCTGTTTCTTGATATTTTCTTAATATACTTTCTAAACGTGTGTAAGTATATTGCATATAAGGAGCAGTTTCACCTTCAAAACTAAATGCTCGCTCAATGTCGAAAATGGCATCCTTATGTCTTTCAATATTTAAAGCATTAAATGCCAAAACAGATTTTGCAACTTTGTGAGCAACATCATCTGGATTTTCAACATTGAAAGTTCTATCTTGAATGACAGCATTTGCTTTATTTAACACATAATCCAACAAATCCACCAAAATCGCTTGTTTTCCACGACGTGAACTAATTTTGCCTTCTGGCAAACTAAATCTACCATAAGCAATATGTTCCAAGTTAGGAGCATAATTAAATCCAGCAAGTTCTAAAACTTTAAAAAATTGTGCAAAATGAAGTTTTTGTTCAACAGCAGTTAGATATAAACATTTATCAAACTTGTAAGTGTCATATCTATCAATAGCAGCTGCTATGTCACGAGAAGCATAAATGCTTGCACCGTCACTTCTCTTAACAATGCAAGGTGGCATATCAAATTCCGATAAGTCAACAACAGTTGCTCCTTGACTGATCGTTATTAGGCCTTTCTCTTTTAACATATTCACTATTTTGTCTAAATCTTCAGCATAACTTGCTTCACCTTTCCATGAATCAAAATGAATATCTAAAATATCAAGCAAACGTTCAGCTTCTTTTCGTGCTATTTCAATAACCTTTTGATATGTTGGATAAATTTTTTCATCTTTATCTTCAATCTTTTTGGAAATGTCACGAGCCAATTGTTGCAAATTTTCATCTTCTGCTTCTGCCGCATTAAACTTAACGTAATATTCTTGCAAAGCATCTATTCCACGTTTTGCAATATCTTCTGTGCTTCCCCACAACTGCATACCAGCAATAATTTTTCCATATGGAGTGCCATAATCACCAATGTAGTTAATTCTAATAACTTTATAACCAGCATTCTCAAACAAACGCGCTAAACTTTCACCTAAAAATGAATTTTTAATATGACCAATGTGCATATACTTTGCTAAATTAACAGAACAATAGTCTATACAAACAGTTTTGTTATTTCCTTCATTATAACTAAAGTTTTCTGTTGAAAAATTAGTTAAAATTTCCTTTGAAACAAATTCTTTATTCAAAAAGAAATTTACATAACCAGCCACCACTTCGCATTTTTCAATCAATCCACCAATTTTCACAGTGTAAGCGATTTTATTTGCAATGTTCATTGGATTATCTTTCAACACTTTAGCAAATGAAAAACATGGCAAAGAATAATCTCCTTTGTCTTCAGATATGCTCTCAATAATTAAACCTTCCACATCAACATTGATACTTGAAAAATCAAAATCAATGTTCTTAACAATCTCATTTTTTATATTCATGGTCATATAATAACACAATAATTTAAATTTCGCAAGATAATTTTCCAATTCCCTCTTGACTATTTTTGATTTTATTGATATTCTCAAATTATGAAAACAAAAATGAATAATAATTTAACGAACATAAGAAACTTCTTCCATTTAATTTGCTATGAACAAAACGCAACAAGAGAAGAAGTTCATAATTTTCTTCAAGAGTTATTAAAATATGTTTTTAAGAAGAACAATATCAACATTAATGACTACACAATCACTTTACATTGCGTGAAAGAAGAAGATAAATTTGAAAAGACAAAAAAACAAGAAAGCAAACTCAGCCAAGAAAGCAGAATGTTTTCTCACAACACTAAGGCACTTATGATGCATGATAAAATTGATCCAACTCTTTTTGATATTTACTATCCTCATGAATTCATTTCTTTAAAACCAACAACTGACCAACAAAAAAAGCCAAAATCAAAAAAGAAAAATGAAACCGAAGAAATAGATGAGTTGTATGTTAAAACTCGTTCTCGTGTGAAAAACCTTGAAAACTTTTTGGAATTTATTTATAACATGTTCCATGAAATGGCACACATGATGCAATACATTCAAGAACCAGAACAAATGAAAATGTATGACGACGAAATTGAAGAAATGGATAGAAACAGAGAATTAATAGAAATTTGCTTAACCCAGAATAAAGAAAAAAGAAGATTGTTAAAAACAATCGATAAATATGTTGAAGCTCAAGGTTTCATTGCTCCATATGAAACAGATGCAAATGAAAAAGCAGATGAATATTTCTATTCTTTGCTTCAAACCTTAATTAGACATGAGCAAGACGAAGAGTTGTTAGATTTTTTCTGTTTAACAACTAAATTCCTTAAAGACCTTAGTTTAGCAAATCTTGAACATGAAGACGTTCAAGCAAAATTTAGCGAAGAAGCAAAAGAAAAACTTGAAGAATTAAATTTAAGTGAACATTTGTTCTTAAATGCTAGCGATTATCTTTACTTTACAAAAAACGATTAATTCAAAACGCCAGCGCAAGCTTTTGTGTAAGCTCTTGTTAAGCCTCCAGCGCCCAATTTTATTCCACCAAAATATCTAACCACTGCAACAAGCACATTGGTTAGATTTTTTTTCTTAATAACATTCAAAATTGGATAGCCCGCTGTTCCATTTGGCTCTCCATCATCACTACACTTTTCGTTTATTGTTTCCTTATTATATACGTACGCGTAACACACATGTCTTGCTTTTTTATGCTCTTTTTTTAGCGATTCCAAAAAAGGCTTCACAACATCTAGTGAATTCAACTCCAATTTATATGCAATAAACCTTGATTTGTTTATTTCAAGTTCAAAAGTTTTTGTTTCCATTTGTTCTATGCTAACAAAAAAAACAAAATAACACAACTTATTAACACAAAAAGTCGAGTTACGAATCATTTGACTTATTTCGTCGTATGTTGTAATATAATTATACTAAAGGAGTGTGTATGTTTTATAAATATTGTGGAAGCAAAATTGAAGGTGAAGATAGTTTTTGCAAAAATTGTGGTGCAAAATTAATTGAAACCCCTCAAGTAAATCAAACTATTGAACAACCAACTCAAAAACAAGAAAATCCAGCTCAAACTCTTTCAATTTTAGGTTTGATATTTTCATTCGTCTGTGCTATTGCTGGTTTAATTCTTTCAGTAATTGCCTTGAAAAAGTATAAAACACAAACTAATCAAGATGGAAAAGGTATGGCAACTGCGGGATTGGTAATTTCAATTGTTTCAGTTGCAGGCTCTATCCTATCTTTCTTCACAGTCTTCATTTCATTCTTATCTGCGCTGTAAAAAAACACTCGATAATTCGAGTGTTTTTTTATTCGTATTACATTTTAAAATTTAATTAATTATTTAAAAGTTTTCATAACTCCAATGATTTGGCCAACTTCAACATCCTTAAGTTCACGAGCAACTTTTTGAACAACATATTTTCTATCTTCATCCAAAGTTGTTAAATCCACAATGTCCGCATCGTTCCCAATAAGAGTGTCTACACTGACGCCAAAAAGGCGCGCAAGTTTAATCAACTTTTCAATGCTTGGCTCTGCTTGACCGTTTTCATAATTTGAATATGTTTTTTGATTTATTCCAATCTTATCTGCAACCTGCTGTTGAGACAATTTTTTCATTTTTCTAAATTCTTTTAATTTCATATTAACATGATATAATATCAGAATGTTTTTCAGTAACTTTTTAAAATATATTGAATATTTTAGTATATTTCTAAGCAAAATACTTGACAATTAGGAGATTTTAAAGCATAATATAACTGTTTTATACTTTTTATTACTAAAAGGAGCAAAAATGAAAAGAGAAAAATTAGAGATTTGTGAAAAATGTGAGCATTTTGTTCAGCATTATACTTATTCTAAATGGCTTGGATTTAAAAAAATTGATTGTGGACATTGCTATAAAAGGCAAATGAACAAAAAAGAATGCGCTTTGTTTGAAGAAGCTTCAGAAAATTATGATGAAGAAGTTTCCATCTTAAATCAAGTTTTGAAATATGAAAAACAATTAAAGGATTTGATTTTCAACATTAAAACTTTAAGCGGAGCATTGGATAATTTAAAAAAAGAAATTATTTCATTAGAATTAGAAAAAAAGCACAATTAATTGTGCTTTTTTTCTAATAATTTAAATAAACTTCTTCGTTTATGGGATTCTTCGACTTCGCTCAGAATGACATGCTGATTACTATTATAATCAAGACTACCAAACGTTCTGAGAATTACATATTTTAATACATCCTTTTATTTTTTAAGCGAGGATTATTGCTTGAAGCGACTTAGCGTGAATTTTGGTTAACTTGCAACAAGTTATGCCAAAATGAACGCGTTTAGCGAAAGCAATTAATCCGAGCTTAGATAAATTACATCCGATTAACTTTAAGCGAGAATTGCTTTCACGAACGACTTAGCGTAAATTTTGGTTGCTTTGCCTCAAAGCATGCCAAAATGAACTCGTTGAGAAAGTGAAAGCAATTCGAGCCTCCTTATTTCATCATGTCCGCAATCACACCCATTTTGTCCACACAATACCCAACTGCCATTGCACCTGGGCCAGTGTGACAAACAATGAAAAGTGGCAATGGGTCGTGAGTAAAGAATGGGAAGTCTGAGAATGCAGATCTAACTTCAGCTTCAAAATCCTTAATTTCTTGAGCATTAACATCTGGATTGCTATGTGCCATTCCGATGTAAACTTTACCTTGTTTTGCTTCTTCTGGGAAACGTTCTTCAATTTCCTTTCTTGTTGCAGCAATCATTTTAGCTTTTGCTTGCTTCATTGACATAACTTTTGCATATGCATCAAGCTTTCCTCCATGAATTTGAAGAATTGGTTTGATGTTTAAAAGTGTTCCAATTGCAGCTGCGGCAGGAGTAACTCTGCCACCTTTTTTCAAATATTTAAGTGTGTCAACAGCAATATACACTCCAGTGTCACTCTTTGTTTTTTCTAAATACTCTTTAACTTCTTTTCCACTTTTTCCGGCATCAATCATTGCTCTTGCTTCAAACATAGCCATTTTATTTAAGAATGCAACACGTTGATTGTTAACAACAAAAACTCTTCCTTCAAATTCTTCTTCATGACTGATATTTATAGCAGTGTTGCAAGATTCACTCAAGCCACTAGAAAGCAAAATATAAACAATTTCATCATATTTCTTCAAAACTTCACGCCATTGTTCTCTAACATTTTCTGCACTTGGTTGGCATGTGCTAACGTCTGTGTTTTTATCTTTTAAAAACTTATAAAAATCATCATAAGTCATGTTTTCATTTTCATAATACTCTTCCCCATTAATAATAAATGAAATTGGAATCATTTTTTCAACCTTGATTTTTTCCATTTCTTCTTTAGTTAAACTTCCTGAGTTGTCAATAACCAATGCAACTTTTTTTGCCATATTTAATTTTCTCCCTTATCTTTATGTTTTTTTGTGTTTTTGACTTGTTTTCACAAATTTTTCCAATTTTTGACAAACAAAACTGAACACTTGTTCATGATTGATTATATACTAATAAATAAAAATTTACAAATAAAATAACCATAAATTCTAAATTTTTAAAAAAATTCAAAAAATCATCAACAACATTTGACATAAGTGTTGATTTTTTATAATATATCATTATGCAAAAACAAGAATATAAAAATGCAATTCAAACAAAAAAGAAAATTTCTTCAGCTTATTTAGAACTTCTCATTGAAAACAAAACTTCAATTACAGTTACAGAGATTGTTAAAAAAGCAGGAATGAATCGTGGAACTTTTTATCTACATTTCGAAAACATAAAAGCCGTTGAAAAACACATTGAAAGCGAATTGGCAAACAATTTTAAAGAACTTGAACTAGATTTTAGGCAAGTACAAATTGACAAAACCCCAGAAATCATTTTAAACAAGTTTAATGAAATTTTGTTAAAAGACTTGGAATTTTATCGTCTATTCATTCGCGCAGCAAGTGAAACCAATTTAATGGAAACAATTAAAAAATCTTTGCTTATTTCCATTTCAAACAATTTCAAGGTTATGAGATACGTAATGAATTATGAAAGATTCAAAACGGTTGTGCAATATATTGCTGGTGGGGCAATAAATGTTTACACAGACTGGTTTAAAGGAAATATTGATTGTTCAATTGAAGAGTTATCTCAAAATCTTACATTGCTTATCAAAAACGGATTAAAGGATTTCATAAAAGATGGAAACTAAAATTTTTGATTACGGAATGAACGGCGAAGGTGTTGCAAAAATTGATGGCAAAATTATTTTAATCAACAATGCAATAATTGGCGAAAATGTTGACATTGAAATTGAAAAAGATAACAAAAATTTTGCAACTGCAAAACTCAATGAGATTTTAACACCAAGTTGTAATCGTCAAAATCCTTATTGCCCATATTTCTATGAATGCGGTGGATGTCAGTTGCAACACATGAATTATAGTGAACAACTTAAATTCAAATCTTTAAATGTCAAAAAAACAATTAAGAAGATCACAGGATTAAATGTTGAGGTTAACGAAACTATTGCGTGTTCCAATTCTTTTGGATATCGCAATAAAATGAGTTTTTCTGTTAATAATCATAATTGTGGACTACTTAAACTCAACAGCAAAGAAATTGTAAACATTGATTCTTGTCCTCTTGCGAATGAAAATATTAACAAAGTTTTCAATATATTAAAAAATTATTTGAAAACAAACAAATCAACTAACATAAAAAATTTTGTAATACGTTCAATTTCAAACCAAATTCTTGTTGGTGTTGTAACCACAAAACATATTGACTTGAAGAACTTATTATCCACTTTAAATGAACAATTTGTGGATATTGGATTATACGAAATCATCAACACTAGAAATGATAGCGTTGTGTTAAGTGGCAAAACAATACATGTTGGTGGCATTAAACATATCAAAATCGACAATTTAGGAGTGAAATATTATGTCGATTTATTAGGATTTCATCAAACTAACCTTGAAATTCAAAACAAACTATATAATCATGTGTTAAAATACATAAGTTCAAACTCTGTGGTTGTTAATGGCTTTAGTGGTCAAGGTCTTCTCACGGCTATTATCTCACAAAAAGCTAAATATGCAACTGGAATTGAACTTAACAAGAGTTCCCATAATAGTGCTGAACAACTTAAAAAAGATAACAACATCAAAAATATAAAAAACATTTGTGGCGACTTCTTCAAACATATCAAATCAGCAAAGGAAAAAGCAAACACAATCATTCTCGACCCAACAAAAAAAGGTTGTGGCAATAATGTGATGAATGAAATTAATGGAATTGAGAATATCATATATATTTCATGTAATCCAATTGCACTCTCTAAAGATTTAAATGTTATTAAAAATGATTATATCATTGAAGAAGTCACACCATTTGATATGTTTCCTAACACCATAAGTGTTGAAACATTTGTTAAATTAAAGAAAAAAGGAGATTAATTATGATTTTATCAACAGATTCAACAGCAAATTTACCAAAGGAATATTATGAAAAATATAATATTAAAATGATTCCTTTGCAAATCATTGTAAATGATGTAACATACAATGACTTAAGTGAAAAACTTCCAACAAAAGAATACTATCAAATGATGCGTGAAGGAGCAACCCCAACAACTGCTCAAATTAACGAATATGCAGCAAAAGAGTATTTTGAAAAACTTCTTGAAAGCGGCGAAGATGTGTTACATATTTGCTTTTCTTCTGCTCTATCAGGAACTTTTGCAACAGTTAAAAGAGTTGCAGAAGAATTAAATGAAATTCATTCTAACAAAATTATTGTTATTGATTCGCTTAATGCTTCTTGCGGTGAAGGAATTCTCGTTCTTTATGCACGCGATTTAATTTCGGAAGGAAAAACTATTGACGAGGTTAAAACTGAAATTGAAAAACTTGTTCCTTATGTTTGCAGTTACTTTACCGTTGAACAACTAAAATATCTCGTTAAAGGAGGTAGAGTTGGCAAATTCTCTGGAATTGTTGGCACAATCCTTAACATCAAACCAGTTTTGCGCGTAGATGAAAACGGAAAACTTGTAAGTTACAAGAAAATCATCTCAAGAAAAAAATCAATTGCTGAAATGCATAATATCATAACAGAAAAAATCAATGATAAGCGATACGTTATGATATCTCATGCTGAATGTGAAGAAGATGCTCAAGATTTGGCAAAAGATCTCAAAGAGACTTTGGGAGTTGACCCTATCATAACAGATTTAACACAAGTTATTGGCTGTCACACAGGGCCAGGATTACTTGCTGTTTTCTTTATTGGTAAAGAAAAATAATAATATATTGACAAAACTTTTACTTAATGATAAACTTACAATATCGAAGGAGAAAATTTATGGCACTTGAAATAAGCTTATTAAAATATCAAAATCAAATAGTTAATGACAAATTAGGTGAAACATTAAATAAAATAAAAGAACCTACAACAAATCTATCTTTAGACTCAAAAACTCCTTCATTATTAAAAGAATCTCTTAATGACGCAAAAAAGAATCAACAAAACAACATTAAGGCCTATGAAAAAAATCAAAAGAAATTTAAGGTTTTGAAAAAATATGGTGATGTTTTGGCAAAAATTGAAAAACTTCTTGGTTTAATTCCGTCAGATTTAGCAAATTTATCGTTTGAAGAACTTGCTGAAAAGCTGGAAGAACTTCAAAAGTCAAGAAAAAACAACATGTATCAACTTAATTTAATATTCTACCAAAACATGCTTTCTGATTTACTAACTAATTTAGTTAACATTGAAAAAGATTTCCAAAGTGGAGCAATTTCATCTAATCAAGCATTATCAAAAGTTAAAACAGCAAAAAATGATGTAAAAGAACACGTTGATGACATGCCTCCAGTTCTTCACGAACCACTAAAGCAAACTTCTGAACTTATTAAATTATATGAAGAAAGTTATGCTAAGGTTGATGAAGAAACAACAAGTAAAGTATCTTCAACCTTAATTAAAACTGAAGTTAAACAAGAACATGAATTTTTATTTAACAAAATCAATGATAGAACTCAAGAAATGCTAGCAAAAGTGAATGATTTGGGAAATGAATTATCTACTTTTGAACCTCAAGTCGACTTAACTAAACTGGCTTCCAACTTAAAAGAAACTGCATCAATTTTAGAACTTGACAATTGGGACACTACCCAAATGGATGTTGCTGTTTCAGATTTAGATAGAACCACAACCATTTTAACTGACCAACAAATTGATAAAAACAAAGAAAATGACAAACTCACTAATTCAATTGAAGAAGCATCAAACAAAATCACAGTTATTCATCAAGAGACAATCAAAGAAGTTAGTGAGGAAATCTTTAAACAAGCAGTTGAACGTGCTGAAATTGCAAATGAAAACATTCAAGAAGTTAATGAAATGCCAGATGAAAATAACATTTATGCTGTTGACATTAAAAAACAATTTGTTGAAGCTGTAACTGCTCAACTTGACGCTGACATTAATGTTACAAATGTTGTTGCAATTGAACCGGAATCTGCAACTGAGTTTAAAGACGATTCAATCAATGAATTGGCTCAAGATGCGGCAAATAATCTAAAAGAAAGAGTTCAACAATATGAACTTGATAATGGAATGGTCAAAATTCTTGAACAAGATAAAGATGACGAAGAAGATCCAAACAATCCTAATAATCCAAATTTTAATTAATAATAAAAAAAACTCCACTAAAACATAGGAGTTCTTTTTTTATTTTATAACCTTTTTGCACCATGTTCGTTTATGACAATTGGGACACTTCAAATAACGAGTAGTTCCTCTATGCATTGCCCAAAGCACTTCTGAATAAGTTGGAACAATTTCGCAATCGCAATTTTTGCACTTATAAGCTCCCACACTAACTTCAAGCTTTAATGCATAGAAGCAAGGAATAAGAAACACGATGCAACAGCCAATAATTGAAATGCCCTGCCAAATTCCTTCCGAAATCAAAAAAGCGGAAATTAAAATTCCGGCAAACAATGCTGTCATACTTACAATCATAATTATCCACATAGATTTCCAAATTGTTTTGTTCTTACATTCTAATTCTTTTGCCATATCAAACAAAAGTTGTTCATTTTTCTGATTGTTGTTTTCTAAAATGATTCTCTCTCCACTTAAAAGTTCATTCAAACTAATATTAAAAACTTCACACAGTTTCGGCAACGAATTTGTATCTGGAATACCATTTCCATTTTCCCATTTAGAAATGGTTTTTTCACTAACATAAAGTTTTTTCGCCAACTTTGCTTGTGTTAACTTTTTTGCTTTTCTTTCATTCATAATGAAATTTCCAATCTTCTTGTAATCCATACTTAACCCCTCCTAGGAGTATTATTATATCACACCCTCTCATAAAAAAATATGTAAATAAACAAAATAAACTCTATACTTTTTCCGATTTAAACTAATTTATTGTTTCTTTAATAGATGAAACTGTTTCTTCTCAAAATCTATTAAACCATCTTCTTTCATTTTTGTTAACTCAGTTGACATTGCACTTCTATCAACAGATAAATAATTAGCTAATTCTGTTTTATTAAAAGGAATTTCAAAATAATTTGATTTTGACTTTTCCGCCAAAGAATTAAAATATGACATAAGTTTATCTCTTGTTGTCCTCTTAGAAAGATGAGTCAACTTATCCAAAAGTTCAACATTTCTCTCAGCAACCATTTGCATGATGTGTTTAACAACAATATCATGGCGTCTACATTTATTAGCACAAGGATTTATCAACCTATGCTTATTCATGAACATAACCATAGATTTTTCAGTTGCAATCAATGTGTCTTTATAAATATTTTCCCCCGCAAAAGCACTTTCAATCCCATAAATATCACCTGTTTTTAATCTTGTTAAAATTGATATATCTCCAAGACTATCAACGTTTTGAACAATTGCTCCTCCTTTCAAAATTAAAGCAACTTCCTCCATCTCGTCTCCTTGGCTAACTATTGGTTGATTTTTAGCATAAACTCGAAATCTAGTTTTGAAACAAAACATCATTGCCTGACATTCAAATTCAGTCGCAGTTGCAAAAATTTTGGTATTTTTTAATTCTTCATAATGTTCCATAAATTTTTCCGATAATTTTAAAATTTGTTTAAATGTGTTGTAAAAACAACACTTTTTATATATTCATTATAGTATAATGGTATCGTAAAGTCAAATAAATGTCCAAAATTGTCAAATTTTCCATTAAACACAATATGTTGACATGGCAAAATTTCAATCACACAACTAGAGCGAAATATTAAAAACGCATTTGAATTTTACATAAAAAAAATAAACATAGGGGAGAAGAAAAAAATCATGAAATGTATTAAAAGAAATGGTCAAGAAGTTGAATTTAACAGCGACAAAATTCGCAAAGCTGTAACCAACGCCAACAACAATATTGATGAAATGTCAAAAAGATTGTCTGTTGAACAAATCGAAAAAATCACTAACGAAGTGACAAAAAAATGTGAAAACATGGGTCGAGCAGTTGGTGTGGAAGAAATTCAAGATATGGTTGAATTTGCAATCATGGGCGAAGGTAAATTTGATGTTGCAAAACATTATATAACCTATCGTTACACTCGCCAATTGGCAAGACAAAAAAACACAACTGACGATAAAGTTTTCTCACTTATCGATTGTCAAAACGAAGAAATTAAGCAAGAAAACAGCAACAAAAATCCAACCATTAACAGCGTTCAACGTGACTATATGGCTGGTGAAATGAGCAAAGATTTAACAAAACGTTTCTTACTCCCTGAAGATATATGGCAAGCTCACGAAGAAGGATTAATTCACTTCCATGATGCCGATTATTTTGCACAACGTATGCACAATTGTGATTTGGTTAACCTTGAGGATATGCTTCAAAACGGAACTGTTATTTCAGGAACTAAAATTGACACACCACATTCCTTCTCAACCGCTTGTAACATTGCAACACAAATTGTTGCACAAGTTGCATCAAGTCAATATGGCGGTCAAAGCATAAGTTTGGCACACCTTGCTCCATTCGTTGAAGTAAGTCGTCAAAAAATACGTAAAGATGTAATTGAGGAATTGAAAGATTTGGGTGTTGAATATGACGAAGAAATCGTTCACAAACTCACAGAAAAAAGAGTTCGTCAAGAAATCAATCGCGGTGTTCAAACAATTCAATATCAAGTCATCACTCTCATGACAACTAACGGACAAGCACCTTTTGTAACAGAATTTATGTATTTAGGTGAAGCAAAAAATGAACGCGAACGTGAAGACCTTGCTCTCATCATTGAAGAAACTCTCACTCAGCGTTATCAAGGTGTTAAGAACGAAAAAGGTGTATATATCACCCCTGCTTTTCCTAAAATTATTTATGTTTTGGAAGAAAGCAACATTCATCCAGACAGCAAATATTACTACTTAACTGAACTAGCTGCAAAATGCACTGCAAAACGTCTTGTTCCAGACTATATAAGCGAAAAGAAAATGTTAGAACTTAAAGTTGATGAAAACGGCGAAGGCCATTGTTACACTTGCATGGGTTGCAGAAGCTTCTTAACTCCATGGGTGGACGAAAACGGTAAACCTAAATACTATGGAAGGTTTAACCAAGGTGTTGTAACTGTAAACCTTATAGACATTGCCCTTTCTTCTCATAAAGACATGAAAAAATTCTGGCAAATCTTTGATGAACGTATGGAACTTTGCCACAGAGCACTTCAAAAACGTCATGAAAGACTCACTGGAACATTATCAGATGCTTCTCCAATCCTTTGGCAACATGGTGCATTAACTAGATTAAAACCAGGTGAAACAATTGATAAATATCTCCATGGTGGATATTCAACAATTTCATTAGGTTATGCTGGACTTTGGGAAACTGTATATTATTTGAATGGTAAAAAATTAACCGAGCCAGAAGGAAAAGCTTTAGGTTTGGAAATTATGAAAAAACTCAATGAATATACAGCAAAATGGAAAAATGCAGAAGATATTCATTACTCTCTTTATGGAACACCATTGGAAAGTACAACTTATAAGTTTGCAAAATGTTTGCAAAAACGTTTTGGAATTATTCCAGGTGTAACAGATAAGAGTTATATCACAAACAGCTATCACGTTCATGTAACTGAGCCAATTGATGCATTTGAAAAACTTGCGCTCGAGAGCGAATTCCAAGCATTGAGCCCAGGCGGAGCAATTAGTTACGTTGAAGTTCCAAACATGCAAGACAACATTGAAGCAGTTTTGCAAGTGATTAAGTTTATTTACGATAACATAATGTATGCCGAACTTAACACAAAATCAGATTATTGCCAAGTTTGTTCTTATGACGGTGAAATTTCAGTTGAAGAATGTGATGGTAAACTTATTTGGAAATGCCCAAATTGTGGC
Source organism: uncultured Lachnospiraceae bacterium (assembly GCA_964614965.1). Classification (GTDB taxonomy): domain Bacteria; phylum Bacillota; class Clostridia; order Christensenellales; family UBA1242; genus Onthoplasma. The sequence continues at coordinate 16,553 of CAZTNT010000008.1, forward strand.
AACCTTGACCAAACAAAAATGAATGTGGCACGCAGAACTTGCGGTTACATTGGAAGCCAATTCTGGAACCAAGGAAGAACTCAAGAAATTAAAGATAGAGTTTTGCATTTATAGAGAGAATATATGAATAACAATAAAGACAAATGGAAATTTTTAAAAAAGATAACTGAAGAAGAATTAAAAAATTTTTTGTCTTCATATAACCTTGATAAAAATAACCAGACTAAAGAAATTTTTGAAATTCAAAATCATGAAGATGAATTTAGAATTGATCTTTATAATTTTGACATAACAACTAATAATAAAACAAAAATAAGTTACATTGACTTTCTTTCTGATTTCTCATTTTGTGTTGAAAATAAAAATTATGATAGTAAATTTATAACAAAACAGTTACTAAAACTATTTATTAAAAAATTTGGTGTTGATTATGTTGAAAAATACTTGGAAGATTATAAAGCAAAACTTGAAGAAAACGATGAACATGTATTTTCTGCTTTATTAGAGATGCGAACGTTCTCATCAATGAATTTGTCAAATAAGGAAAAATTTTACAAACAAGCGGTAAAATTACAGAAATCAACTTGCAATCAAACAAAAAAAATTTTAAATTCTTTATATAAAGAAACAGAAAAAGAAATTTATAAAATACTTAAAGAAATTCAAAAAAGTTAAATTATACGATTGTCATGTTGAGCAACGTCGAAACATCACATAAACGAAGTGACACACTCAATTTAGGAGATCCTTCGGCTCCGCTCAGGATGACATGTAAAAGGACGATTTATAGGACTCCCGTAGAAGCAAATGAAATGCTTGTGCGGAAAAAAGCGAGAATCGTCCATAAATGAAGTTTAAACATACTTGTTTAAACGATTAAAAAGGACGAATTCGAGCGATGAATTACGCAAACATTAAGTTTAATGACATAGCAAATGGGGAAGGCGTTAGAACTTCCCTGTTTGTCAGTGGTTGCACACATCATTGCAAACATTGTTTTAATCCTGAAACATGGGATTTTAATTATGGCAAAGAATTCACACTCGATGTTCAAGATAAAATTATTAATTCCCTTGCTCCGGCCCACATCAACGGACTAACACTTCTTGGTGGCGAACCAATGGAACCAGCAAACCAAAAAGGATTGCTTGAATTTGTTAAACGCGTTAAATCAACTTACCCAAATAAAACAATTTGGTGTTATTCTGGTTACTTGTTTGATGAAGAACTTCTTAAACCAAGCAGAGCACACTGCCCTTGGACAAGGGAACTCTTATCTTACATTGACATTCTTGTTGACGGCGAATTCAAAATTGATTTGAAAGACATAACTTTAAGATTTAAAGGAAGTTCAAATCAACGTGTAATTGACGTTCAAGAAAGTTTAAAACAAGATAAAGTGATTCTTAGTCCATATAACGAAAAGAAAAATAAAGAATTCCGTCAGATTATCTAACGGAATTTTTTTATTTATAAATAACATTTTATTAGAAAATTGTTTTATTCTTTATTAATGTTTTCTTTTAAAATATCGTCCACTTGTTGCAAACCATCCTCAATTCTTGCTTCATATAAAAGTTCAGAAATTCTAGAATCGAATTCACAACTGTTAAAATTAACCAAACTATCAAAATCCAAACGAATGATTAAATTTTTATAGTCAGGACAAACAAAATCCGTTGAATAGGATGCATATTCAGTTTTTGTTTCAACTTCTAAAAATTCTTGCAATCTTCTTCCATCTTTTTGGAAATCTAAGAAATTTAAAAACGGATTGATTTCAAGATGATGAGATTTGTTTTTTGTGTCAAATGTTACATGAGCAATAATTTTGCCTTCGTATGCTCCATTTTTATGCAACTTAACAAAGCATTCTTTTGAAATTCTACTTCCAAATCTACGAGTGTTATGAAATTTAACATCAACAATAATATTTTTACTTTCCACTCCCCACTCTTTTGCAAGAATCTCAACAAACTTTTCCAAATCAACATAAACAGGAATATTTCTCATTGCACCAATTTCTCGTTCTTCTCTTTCTAAAAATATTGAAGCATCTTTAACAGCGTTCGCATACTCTTCTCTTTTTTTATCAATAAATATTATCGTGTTATTAACCGACTGCTTTCTCATTTTCAATTCTTCTAATAAACTTGTTGGCATTTTAACTTCATTATTTTCCATAAATTAATCTCCTTAATTAAGTTAACTATAACACACATTAAATCAAAAATCAATACTCAATTTAAAATTTGTTTTAGCAAAGTTTAATAAACATATTGAAAAATTTTCTAAATATGATATAATAATTAAAATAAAAATATTATTCACCTGTCATCCTGAGCGTAGCCGAAGGATCTCAAAAATTATTTAAATTAATAATAAAAAATTTACTAAAAATTAAATTTTTATTAAAAATTAATTAAATTTTAATGTTTTTTATTAATTTTTTTAATTTTTAAAAAATTTGTTTGCATAATGCAAGCACACACAACCAAATTAAAAGGAAAAATTATGCCAAAAGTTAAAATTATAAAAAAAACAAAAGAACAAAATAAAAATTATAAACGCAAAGTTAGTTTCACTCCACCAAAAAACCCAAAGCCAGAGAACAAATTTGCGGATGATTATTTAAAGTTTTATACCGATATTAAAATTCCATCAAAAAAGTATGACTGGTAACCACAATGTAATGTTGAGCGAAATGAAATGGAGTCGAAACATCCCACAATCAGAACATAATGCTTCGCTTTATGGGATTCTTCGACTTCACTCAGAATGACACGTAAAAATGGATATTGACAAGTCTCATGATGTGTGATATAATTCAAAAACAAAAGAGAGAACAACCATGAAAGTAAAGTGTGTTAAGATTTATGTAGATTGTCAAAAAAATGATCCAGTAGATATTAGATGTGGTGGTCCAGAATATTTAGGATATGATTTCTTTGTTGAAGAAAGTAAAGCTGAAGAAATAAAAAATTTTATTATAGATTCTTGCAAGGAATTAAACGTTCCAATTAAAAATATTTATTTTGATTCAACTAAAGTTTATACAAAAGATTTAAGCAAAGTTTGGACAAAAGAAAAAGTTTATGAATGCATTGAAAACAATGAAGCAGGTTTAAACTTTAATTCAATTAATTCATTATAAAATAAAAAAGTTTGATGATTATTAGGAGATTTTATGAGCAAATTAAGAACATTTGAAAAACCTGAACGAGGCTTAATTAGAAAAAAACTAGATCAAATTCAAGATCTTAAAATTCAAGATGATTATTACCCTGATATTCCTTGGTTTGATGATTCAATTGTTGAAAAAAATTTAGAAAAAGTTAAAGATTTAAAAAATATACAATACTTCTTTATTGGTCATAGTCTTATAGGGGCAGGATGTGGAATTTGTGCTTGCGACACCGATGAAAGAATATTAACATTATCTTACAATCACATTACTAGACCTGACATACACAAATTTATATTAAAACATTTAGGTCAAAATTTATTTAACGAAATAAATAATACTTTTATAAATGTTAGCGATGGGGAATTTTTGATTAATGCACATAATGTTGCCGGTTTCGGTTTTGCTGATTATAATAAAGACGACATCATAAATTATTCACTTGTTTACTTTAAAAATGATGAGTTTCTCAATTTACCATTATACAATAAAACTTTTAAACAAGAAAAAGCAAACATAGAAAAACAAATGGAAAGAATACAAAAGATTAATCACAATTTATAAAAAATATATATATTAAAAAGAAGATAAAATTAATTATCTTCTTTTTTTGTTTTCATTTTTTGAATATCTTCTTTTTTCTTTTTGGTTATATTTAATATTATTCCCATTATTGCAAGAATTACTGTAACGCCAAGAGTTATGCA
>CAZTNT010000009.1:0-20279 GCA_964614965.1 uncultured Lachnospiraceae bacterium
CACAAACCTTGCATTTCTTTAACCAAAACTTTAAATGATTCTGGCATTCCAGGTTCTGGAATTGGTTCGCCTTTAACGATTGCTTCATAAGTTTTAATACGACCTTCAACGTCGTCAGACTTAATTGTGAGCATTTCTTGCAACAATCTTGATGCACCATATGCTTCCAATGCCCAAACTTCCATTTCACCGAAACGTTGACCACCGAGTTGACTACGTCCACCAAGAGGTTGTTGAGTGATAAGAGCATATGTTCCAATTCCACGTGCGTGAATTTTATCTTCAACCATGTGGTCAAGTTTTAACATGTACATCACACCAACTGAAGTTTTATTTTCGAATGGAAGACCTGTTCTTCCATCATATAATTGCATCTTTCCATCTTCAGGAAGACCATTTTGCTTCAACAATTCAGCAATTTCTTCACGAGTTGCACCGTCGAAACCTGGACTAGCCACTTTCCAATCTAAGTGTTTAGCGGCCCAACCTAAGTGAATTTCCATCAACTGACTCAAGTTCATACGTGATGGAACACCCAATGGGTTCAAGCAGATGTCAACAGTTTCACCATTTGCCATGTATGGCATATCAGCTTCAGGAAGAACAACTGAGATAACACCTTTGTTACCATAACGTCCTGCAAGTTTATCACCCACTTGAAGCACACGCTTTTGAGCGATAAGAACTTTAACCATCATGTTAACACCTGCATCAAGTTCATCTTTGTTCTTACGACTGAGGATTTCAATGCCCACAACCACACCTTCTTCACCATGTTTAACTTTTAAAGATGTGTTTTTAACTTCTTTTGTTTTTTCACCGAAGATTGCTTTCAATAGTCTTTCTTCTGGTGTTAAGTCTGTTTCACCTTTTGGAGTTACTTTACCAACAAGGATATCACCAACTTTAACTTCAGTTCCGATTCTTACAATTCCATTTTCATCAAGGTTTTTAAGAGAATCTTCACCAACACCTGGAATGTCACGAGTTATTTCTTCATCACCTAGTTTTGTTGTTCTAGCTTCAGTTTTAACTTGTTGAATTGCAATTGATGTGTAAGCATCTTCATTAACAACTCTTTGGTTAACTAAAATAGCATCTTCGAAGTTGAAACCTTCCCAGTTGATAAATGCAACTGTCATGTTCTTTCCAAGAGCAACTTCACCTTTATCTGTTGAAGGACCATCAGCAAGAACATCACCAGCTTTAACTTTTTCACCTTTCTTAACAATAGGTTTTTGGTTGAAGCATGCTTTTTCGTTAGTTCTTTCAAACTTCCTTAAATTATGATTAACAATGCTTCCATCAGTATATTCCATTGTGATGTAATCTGCTGAAACATATTTAACAACACCGTCTTGTTCTGCAAGCACCATAGCACCTGAGTCAACCGCGATTTTATGTTCAACACCTGTTCCAACGATTGGGCTATCTGCCTTTAAAACTGGAACTGCTTGACATTGCATGTTTGATCCCATGAGCGCACGGTTACCTGGGCTGTGGTTAACAAACGGAATTAAGCTTGCGCCAATTGATAATTCTTGACGAGGGCTAAGTTCAACATAATCAATCATGCTTGAATCAACACGTTCAGCTAAACCATTGTGACGACATTCAACAAGACCTTCTTTAATTGTTTTGTCTTCATTGAGCTCAATAGTTGCTTGTCCAATGTAGTGACCACGTTCCTCATCAGCCATCAAGAAATCGAGTTCATCAGTTACTCTACCCTTACTATCCAATTTTCTATATGGAGTTTCAATAAATCCATATCTATTAACGCGAGCATATTGCGCGAGAGAAGTCATCAAACCAATTGGTTGACCTTCTGGAGTTTCAACAAGACAAATACGTCCATAATGAGATGGGTTAATATCACGCACTTCAACTGTTGCACGTTCTTTTTTAACACCACCTGGACCAAACGAACTTAAACGACGTTTATGTCTTAAACTTGCAGCTGGGTTAATTTGATCCATTAATGCAGACAATTGGCTTGTTGCCATAAATTCTTTGAACACTTTGTTAATGTGACGAGCATTTACGATTTGACTTGGAGTGATGTCTGTTAAATCACGAGATTGTAAACTTTCTCTAACTTGAGTTTGAAGTTTTGTCATTCCTCTACGGAATTCATCTCTCAACAGTTCACCACTTGTTGCAACTCTTCTCATTGACAAGTTATCAATTTCATCAGTTTCACCAATTCCATCGATAAGGTTCAAGTGATAGCTTACTGTTGCAATGATGTCATCTAGTGTGATTTGTCTATCTTCAAGTTTGCGAACATTCTCTTTGATTGCATTTTTAATTGCTTCATCGTCACCCTTGTTTGCTTTCAAAATTTCATCGAGAAGCGGAAGATAAACAAGTTCAGTGATTCCAAATTCTTCAGGATTAAGTTTTGCATATGCTTTAAGATCAACACGATTGTTACCAACAACTCTAACAGTTTTGTCGTCAACAACGATGTCAACTGAATTAATACCAGCATTTTGGATTGCCCATGCAGTTTGTTTGTCAATAAATTCACCAGCTGAAACGAAAACCTTCTTTCCTGATTTAACATCAGTTGCAGCAATTTGATCTGTGATACGATTTGCAAGTGACAATTTTTTGTTGAGTTTGAAACGACCAACCTTTTCAAGATTGTAATGTTGAGGATTGAAGAAACGATCGTTGATGTAGTTTAAAGTGTTTTCTGGGTTTGGAATTTCACCTGGACGAGTGCGTCGACCAAACTCAATTAAAGCATCTTCTTGAGTGATTTGAGGTTCTTTTTCTAATGTGTTCACAATGTATGGATGATTTGCAAAAATATTAAGCAATTCTTCGTTTGTGTAACCAAAACATTTGAGAAGAACACCAAGACTCATTTTGAATTTTCTTTCAACGATTGCTCTAAGAGTGTCACCAGCCACTTGTTCAGTTTGAATCCACATTCCATAGCTTGGTTGAATTGCACCATTATAGTCCATTCTACCATACTTATTGATTTCACCACCAAAGATTGCACCTGGTGATTTAATTAATTGATTAAGAACAACTCTTTCAACTCCGTTGCAAATGAATCCACCATCTTTTGACATGTAAGGAATGTCGCCCAAGAAAACTTCTTGATCCATAATTTGACCAGTTTCCTTAACAAGCAAACGAACATTCACTTTAAGTGGAACAGTGTAAGATGTTTGTTTAACTTTACATTCTGACCAAGAATATTTAGGTGTTTTGTCAATTGAATAACCCAAAAAAGACAACTCAGCTTTGTTTGAGTAGTCTATAATTGGATTAAATTCATTCAAAATCTCCCCAATATCTTCTTCTAAGAACTTTTTGTAAGAATCCTTTTGAACGCTCAATAAGTCTGGCATTGCGAAAGGAACTTCTGTTTTGGCAAAGCTATATCTTTCTGCCTTGCCTCTTTTCAATTTTTTGATGTTGAGTGTGTTTGAAACCATTCATTAACTCCTTATTAAGTTGTACGATCACCAAGTTATACTATAAGTATAAACCCCAAAGGGTAGACTTGGCGACTATTATTCATACTGTCCAATTTTAACACAACATTCTAGTTATGTCAATAGATTTTAACCAAGATTTTTAACAATTTTGTCCAAAAATTCAAATTACAAAACCAAAATTTTAAAAAGAAAATAATTTTCTAGCGAAAATATATTTTGTTGTTATAAACAATAACACAAATGGATACTTTTGCTATCAAAAATATTATCAAAGTTTAATTGTTTGCAAGTTTGAAGCGCATAACAATACCCTCCACAACTTATAGTTTCTTTCAACATTTTGCATTGTTCCATAACCTGACAAACACAATTTATGATTTCCAAATCACCGTCATCCATCTTGCAGTTTATCACAAAAGAATTATTTTTCCATTCAACCATCATTTGCTTATCTGCAAAATACTTTAAAATGGAATATATTAAAATTTGTTCAACTTCAATCAACTTTTTGCAAATATTTTCTTTTTCTCTGTCGGAAATTCCCACATCATCCAAATGTTTATTCTCAAATTGATAGTATAGCGAATAAACTTTAACTGCTTTAATCATCAAAGCCATGATCTTTGCAAATTCATTAGATTCAGTTAACATTCCAAAATTTACAATTGAATCCTTTTCTAACTCATCTTCTTGCTTTTTATAATTAGATGTTAAATGTCCACATAATTTACGCCTAACATCCGAATTAATACTTTTTATCACTTTGCAAGCTAGCTTGTCCATCTGCATTTTATTATTATGATAATTTTCCAAATCCAAGTTTCTTATTTTATAACAAGTTGCAAACTTATCAATTATCGCCAAAATCAAATTCATTTTTTACATTTAAAGTTATGATATCACAATTGATAAATTTGTCAATACTCATTAACAAAAAAGCCCCGCTTTAAGCAGGACTTTTTCGATTAAACCACTTTTTTTATTTTAAATTATTTCTTTAATTAGCAACAACCGTCTTTTCTGTCGTGTCCACATCCACAACCACATAATAACAATAAGATGATTATGAGTAAGCATGGGTCAATTTTACAACCACAATTGCATAAGATTAAAATTAAAATTATAATCCAAGTGCAGTCTCCACAACCTGTGTTGCAGCCACAACCACAGTCGTTTCCTCCAAAGAATTTATTGAACATAGTTCCTCCTAAAGTAAATTTGAGTATGTACTACAAAAGTTTTATCTTTGGCGCCTAAAAATTTCTTTTGTATAGTACATATTACGTGGAAAATAAAAAAAAGTTACGGAATTTTTAAATTTTTCCGTAAACTTTAATATATTGTTCATTTTCTCAATATAGAACTCATTTTTAAATTTCATATCTAAGAATTCCAAATCGAAGAAATTCTATTCCATGGAGAAATTCTTTATCATTTCTTAATTTATAGCTTTCTTCTTTGCCATGATACTCTCCAACCACCTCAACACCACTTTTTACTGCTCTATAATATTTGAGTGCAGCAGATTGTGGCAAATATCTAAATGCTTCAATATTTTCGTTGCAACATTTTGTTGCAAAAAGCAATTCATCCATTGGTTCCTCAACGATAATAAAATCGTCTTCAATGTAAGAATCATAAATTTTTGGTTGACAAAATTTTAAGATTTTTGGATGTTTTTTAACAAACTTTAGAATAAATTCTGCATCACTTCTTAATCTTTCGCTTGCGAATTGAAACTCTTCCTCCCCGTAAATGTTAATACAAGTTTCAACAAATTGTTCAGAATCTTTTAAGTTATCATTTGAATTCTTCAAACTTTTAACTCCAATCTCTGCCAAATATAATAATCCCATATTCCCTCCATTTCGATGTAATTCTACAACCAAAATCACAGTTTGTCAATATGGAAATTTTAAAATTTACTTCTCTTGAGCAAAAAACATTTGCAAAAAAGTTAAAAATTTCATACAATTCAAATATGAAACATATGGAAAAATTATTGAAATACAAGCAAACACATCTCTTAAAATTTGAAAATGAATTAAGCGAAATCGAAAAACAAGAATTATATAATCAAATAAATTCTCTAGATTTTTCTTATCTTGAAGAATTAAACAAAAAACAAACCAAACCAGAAGAACCAACAATCACCCCAATTAATGCCACAACAATTGAAGAAATCAATCAAAGAAAAGAAGAATTTAAGGAAATTGGCATTAAAGCACTTAAAAAATATGCAGTTGGCGCATTAATTCTTTCTGGTGGAATGGGAACTCGTTTAGGTTCAGATAATCCAAAAGGAATGTATAACATAGGTAAAACTAAAGATATTTTCATTTTTGAACGTCTCATTGAAAACCTTATGGACGTTGTTAATGTCACAGGGACATATGTTCCTTTGTTCATAATGACAAGCGAAAAGAATGATGAGGCAACAAGAAAATTTTTAGAAGAAAAGAACTATTTTGGCTACAACAAAGCTTTTATTCGTTTCTTTGTTCAAGACATGGCACCATGCGTAGACCTTAATGGAAACATACTTTTAGAAAGCAAAAACCGAATTGCCACTTCTCCAAATGGAAATGCTGGTTGGTTCACTTCTCTGCTAAATGATAAAGACGCCAAACAAATGCTTGAAGATTTAAACATTAAGTGGATCAATGTTTTCAATGTCGACAATGTTCTTCAAAGAATGGCAGACCCTGTGTTTGTTGGTGCAACAATTGCAGGAAGTTATGAAATGGGTGCAAAAGTAATTAGAAAAAATGACCCGTATGAAAAACTTGGTGTGATGTGCAATAAAAATGGTCACCCTTCAGTTGTTGAATATATGGACATCACTGAAGAAATGGCTCATCTAAAAAATAAAAAAGGCGAAAGAGTTTACGACTTTGGCGCATTTATGAATTATTTGTTCAGTGTTGAAATGCTCCATAGAATAAAAAATGAAAAACTTCCAATTCACATTGTAACAAAAAAAGTTGAACATATTGATGATAATGGAAACTTAATTAAACCGGAACAACCTAATGCACACAAATTTGAAATGCTTTGCGTTGATTTGGTTGAACATTCTCGTTCATGCTTGGTTTTCGAATCAATTCGTGAAAAAGAATTTGCTCCAATCAAAAACAAAACAGGAGTGGACTCAGTTGAATCCGCACAAGCACTCCTTGAATTAAATGGTTATGAATTATAAAGATTTTCTTTGTAATATTTAGCGAGTCGAAACATCTCAGTACATTTAATTTATGAGATTCTTCGATTCCGCTTCGCTCCACACATAATGACACCAAAAAACGACTACAATTCGTAGCCGTTTTTTTATTTATTGTAGTCTTTATTATAGTCTATTTATCTCATTTGTCATTCTGAGCAAGTGTAACGGAGTCAGGTGGTGCGTAAACGCCCAAACCTGTTTCCTTCGGAATCGAAGAATCCCCTAAACAATATGAAAAACTCTATTTAAAATCCACCACTCCAGCAAGATAATCTAAACTCACATTAAAAAATTTTGCAAGAAGAATAACCGCATCTAAATTTGGAACTCTTTCATCATTCTCCCATAATGCTATTGCAGATTGTGTTATTTTACATTTTAATCTAATTGATAATTCTTGTTGCGATAATTTATTCTCTTTTCTCAACTCTTTTAATCTTTCACTAAACTTATTCATTAGTTATTCCCGCCAAATAATCAATACTTACATCAAAGAATTGAGCAAGCAAAATCACCGCGAGTAGATTTGGAACTCGTTGATTTGTTTCCCACATAGCTATTGCAGAATTAGTTATTTCATTATTTAATTTTTTTGCGAGTTGAATTTGCGAAAGACCTTTACCCTCTCTTAACTCTTTTAATCTTTCAGGAAATTTATACATTTTTATCTCCATTTCATAATAAATATATCACAAATGTGAGTAAAATGATTGACCGCTCACGATTGTTTATGGTATTTTAATATAAACATTTGTGAGCAAATTGTTTTAAAAGGAGGTTAAAATGAAAAACAAATTAAGAATGAACACGCAATATATAGATTTTTACTTGCAAGAAAATCAAATATCAAAAGAAGAGTTTGCAAAAAGATGTGATATCCGCGTTAAAGATTTAAATGATGTTTATGCTCAAAAAAATATTGATATCATTGTATTATCAAAAATAGCAAAGTTCTTAAAAATAACATCTGACACTTTTTTGTTTATGGAAAAACATTATCCATCACAAATGTATCTTCACATGAAAAACGGCTACAATTCGTAGCCGTTTTTTTATCTATAAATTGGAAATTGTTCAATTTTTTGTCTTATCATTTGTTTAAGTTGAACAATGTTTTGTCCTTTCTTTGCTGAAATGTAACAAGTGTCATATGGGTAAGAAACCAATTCTTTAATGTCTTCATCTGTTAATTTATCAACTTTGTTATAAACCAAAATAACGCGATTAGGGTCAATACCAAGTCGGTTAAATTCACGTTCAACCACTTCAATTTGTTCGTACTTATGTTTATCGTTTGCATCAACCACTAATAACAAAACATTTGCATCCAATGTTTCTTCTAAGGTTGCGCTGAAAGCATACATAAGTTCATGTGGAAGATTGCTTACAAATCCAACCGTATCCACCACAACATATTCAACACCATTATCCCAAACTTTTTTGGTTAAAACATCGAGTGTTGCAAAGAGTCTATCATCTGCATAGGTTTCCGCTTTTGCAATTGTGTTCATAAGGGTTGATTTCCCAGCATTTGTGTAACCAACCAAAGCAACAGAGTTCATTCTGCTGAGCCTTTGTTTTCTTGTTGTTTGACGGTGTTTGTTAATTTCTCTGATTTCTTTTTCAAGCCGTATAATATCTTCTTGAATTTTACGTCTATCCAACTCTAACTTTGTTTCCCCTGGACCTTTTGTCCCTACACCACGAGCAGATTTTTCGCTGTTCATGTTAAGTGTTGCCAAACGAGGCAATGTGTATTTCAGTTGAGCCAATTCAACTTGAAGTTTACCTTCTCCACTTTTTGCGCGTCCAGCAAAAATATCTAGAATTAGCATTGTTCTATCAATCGTTTTAACACCAACAATTTCGCCAAGATTTCTTAGTTGAGATCCAGTCAAAGGACAATCGAAAATTACAACATCCGCACCAAGTTCCGCCACCTCATCACGAATTTGTTCAACCTTACCAATTCCCATGTAAGTTCGCGCATTAATTTCTTTTACTTGAAAAAGATTAATTTTAACAATTTCAAGCAAAGCACTTTCCGCCAACAATTCCAATTCTTTAGCCCTATATTCACTATCTTCCATAGTCACATACGGACACACCAAATACGCTTTTTCTAATTTTACTTCTTCTTTAAAATTTTTCATACTTTTCTCCTTTAAAAGGATTATCATTTATTTTAAAAATTGTTTAAATTCTTCAACAAAAGTTTCTGTGTTTTCGCAAATCACACACTCATCTTCTGTTGGTTCTTCAAATTTTGAACTAAGAATTTTAAAAGTGTTCAGATCCATAAAATATTCATTATCTTTCAAATTCGAATTTCTGTTTTCAATTTGACTAAATATTTTTTCATCATCAAGTTTTAAATAAACAACAACCACCTTATGATTTTTAAATTTTTCTTTCACTTCTTCTCTTTCTCTCTTTGTCCAAAACCCGAAATCTAAAACAACATTATTATTCACTAAAACATCATCACATATTTGATAAATAAGGTCTTTTGTTACCTTTAATTTTTTATCAAATAAATCTCTATCTTCAATTTCACCAAATAACTTTAACATAAAATCATCAGCAGAAAAATGAATAAGTCCAAATCTATCTTTTAAGGACTTTGCCAATGTTGTTTTGCCAGAGCCGGGTTTTCCACAAAGCAAAAATAATTTGCTCATTTTAATCATCTCCTTTTAACAACTTATTTAATTTTCACTTATCTTGCCAATTATGTTAACTTCAACAAATTAGCAAGCGATATTACTTTTGTCCATCTCCATCACCTCCTGCGCTTACAATACTTCCTATTTAATCGTTTGCGGATTGCAAACTTCATTTTTGAAAGATTGTTCGCTTTTCCCACTGCGTTATTCAACTTGTGGGAGCCCTATAAACTAATGAAACATTGAAATATCTGGATCTTTCATTTTTTTCTCATCATACTTTGGAACACGAATTGTTCTTGTTTCTTGCATATGTTTTGGCAAATCTTTACACAAAACAACTGATTGATATTTTTTCTTTTTAAACTTATTGTTTAATCTCTTAAATAAACTCATTATATTACCTCTTAAATTTAATATTATCAAAGTTTAATTTTATTGTCAATATTTTGAAATAGAAAAAAGCGGTCAAAATTCAACCGCTTATAATGTTTATTTTATAAATTTCTACGAGTTATAGTCATAAGGAATTTTATTTTTCTTTTCACCTAGTAAATTCATGATGTATCCATCTTCAACCTTGCACCACCATTTTGGATTGTTTTTAGGTAATTCTTCAAGTATCATTTCATCTGTTGCATATCCGTCTTGAACTAGTTCTAAATCTTCAATATTTATATCACAATATTTATATAAATTTGAATCCTCACCTGTTTCAAATCTTACATAAAAACTATTAACTCGAATTTCAGCAACACAAATCTTTCCAATATCATTTAATTTAATATTTTCATCATTATAACTTTCTCTAATTTTCACAACTTTAACTTTATCATAAATTTTCATTTAACTTACCTCCAACAAGTGTCACACACCTTAATTTTCCCTCAGTAAATACAATATAACAAGTTTTTATCAAATAGCTTTTTCCTTTCTTTTCATTTAATCCATCAATCTCAACCTCTATATTAATTTGATAACCAAACCTAGTGTGTTTTTCTTTTTTATAACTTCCTTTTCTATATGCTTTGATTGTTTTATCTTTTAATTTTTTAACAAATTCATTTTTGTCTTTATTTTTATAACCCCATCTATGATACCAATCTAATTTATCATCAAAAAAATCATTAATTTTTCCAGTTGTCATCATAATTTCAATATCTTTCTCCCTTGGAACATTAATTGCCAATTCTTTGCAATGACATCTTGGATGATATATCCCTCTTTTAGATTTTGGAATTTCAAGAAAACTATATTTAGAGTAATCAAAATGCTCCGGCTTTTTGTTCTCTTCATTTTTAAACCAGCAATTGTTGACTGTAACACATTTCCAGCAATGCGGTTTTGTTATATCTTCATCAACTCCCGTATCATATGGAAAATCTTCAATTGTCCATCCCGAAAGTTTATCATTAATTCTAATCCATTCACTAAAATATGAATTAAACCAATCTTTATACTCATCTAAAACACCCATATTATAACACAACTCCTCTCATTTTTAAATAGTTTTGGCAAATTTTATCACTAAGCATTAAAATTTATCTTGAATATGTCAGTTTTTCTGGTTGTGAGATTCTTCGACCGCGTTACACTTCGCTCTGAATGACAGTAAAAAAAGTTTTCCTCAAAAAGCACTCAGAATAACTTAATATGTCATACCGAACGAAGCAATTTATTGCGTAGTCGAGCGTATCTCTTGAGATTCACTCCACTCGTTACACTCTGTCGGAATGACGGAAAATATTTCAAATTAAAATAAACAGCAATAGACTTGCAAATTTTTTAACAATCTGTTAATATGCACATATGCGAATTTGTAATTTGGCAAGTGGAAGCAGTGGTAACTGCACATACATTGAAACAGAATCCACAAAAATCCTTATTGATTGTGGAAAACCTTTTTCATATGTTTTCAACGCCCTAAACGAACTCAAAGTTGACCCGCAAACCATCGATGCAATCCTTATCACTCATGAGCAAAGCGACCACATTAAAGGCATTCAACAATTCGCTAAAACTTACAACACAAAAATATATGCACATATGTACTTATCTGAAATTGTGGCTCATCAAATCCATGTTAACCCTGAACTCTTCAATTTCTTTGATAGTGACTTTGATATTGGAAATTTACATATCACTCCATTTCACCTTCCGCACGATAGCAAATATTGCGTTGGCTACCGCGTAAACGAAGAAGATGCTGTTATGAGCATATGCACAGACTTAGGTTCATTCAGTGATGAAACTTTTGAAATAATTAAATCAAGTGCGTTAGTATATTTGGAAGCAAACTATGACCCACAAATGCTAATGAGCTATCCAAACTATCCACCATTTTTGAAAAAAAGAATAAATGGTCCAAACGGACACTTAAGTAACCTAAATTGCGCCAAAGCAATTGAAAAGTTAGTACATAGTGGAACACGCCTTGTGGTGCTTTCTCACATAAGTGAACACTCGAACACAACAAACCTCGCAGTTTCAACCATTGCAAATTATTTGGAAAGCAAAAACATAATTCCAAACGTTAATGTCCGTCTAGACATCGCCCACCACGAACAAAGAGGAACCATTTTCCGTTTAACACCTACAAGTAAGAAAATAACTTAACAATTAAAATGGGCGATGTCTTTTAGGGCTCCCACCAAAACTTGATTTTGGAAGGGAATAAGGAGCAAACGAATTAAGGTCTATATTTGTGTAGTTTACACACAAATTGACTAAAATGAGATTTGCGACGCCGCCCAGCATAAACAAAGAGGAACGAAATTTAGAATTACACCAACTAGTAAAAAGTAATAATGTCATTCTGAGCGAAGTCGAAGAATCCCTCAATCAGAACAATGCAAGTAAAAAACAAGGCACTTTGCCTTGTTTTTTGTATTTGTTATTCAGAAACTGTTGGTAATTCTGGCATTTCAATATATTCAGCATCATAAATGAAATTCCAAGTTAAATCTTGAGAGAAATCTTCTACCTTTCTCACTAAGTTATTTTCAATATAATATTTCATCTTAACAACTTCATTTTCAACAGTCACATTTGCTGTTAACACAATTGTATTACCACTAAAATACGTACTAAAAGTAATATTAAATTCATTAATTAGTTCTTCATAATTTATCAAACTAGCTATTCCAACATACGTCTCTATCAAGTTATCATTTATAATTTCACTAGAAATATCTTCTTTACTCATAGAATCTGAATCAGTATAGCGAGAATACTCGAACCAAAGCCCATTTTCATTTTGAATCCAATCTTCTCTTGATTGATCATTTGTATGAGTTGAATAAATGTACGCCTTATCATCTACAAAGTTACGATAGAAACAGTATCCATTCTCTCCTGCTTCAATTTCTTCATATCTCAAAGTTGTTTGAGCAAGCACGTTAGTTCTTGCTTCATTATAAAGCATTAAGAACAAATTTTGGTCTTCAATTGTTATAAATTCTTCAGTTTTGTAATCAATTAAATATTCCAACTCATCTACTACATCATCGTATTGAGATTGAGATACACAACTTAACATTTTTTCATCATCAAATGTTAAAATTAATTTTTCATAATTTGTGCTTGAATCATCTTCTTTAACAATTGCTTCGACTATGTAAATATTTCTATTTTCTGTTAATGTGTAGTTATATGAATATTCAACACCTTCTTTGAAGAAAATTTGACTGAACATTCCGCCAAACATAACATTCACAGCCTTCTTTTCATGTGTATCAAGATGATTAATATCTTCAGATTCAACTGCCCAGCTTCCGTCTTCTGAATTATACCAATATTCAGTGTAATTATTAGTTGAACAATTCATTACTCCGGCAAGTTCACCTTCTTCATAGGTAACACCTTGACTTATTGGATCTCCATCATTAGCATGATATGTTAACTCTACATCAGCACCACCAATTGTAAAAACATAATCATTTGAATACATATAAGTGAGAGCATTAACCATTTTTTCATGAACATAAGTATTCATATCTTCAGTTGTTAATTTTGAATAAACACCATAAACTTTAATGTCTTCTGTTACATCTGTGAACAATCTATCCCAACCAATAAAGTCATAACCAAACATTGCATAAACTGATTCAGCTGGAGCAATGGCATCTTCGCCAACTGTCACAAATTGTCGGTTGATTAATTGTTGTTTTCCGTTATAGAATTCAACAAGATAAGTAGAAGCTTGAACAATTGTGATGTTAAGAGTTGTTTTTTCACCTTTGAATAAAATTTCAATTTCATAAATTCCTGGTGTTTGCAAGCATTCTTGACTTTCACTTGACAACATACTTGATGTTACAAACACTTCTTCTTTTGAACCATCATCATAATTAACAACAAGTTCAATTTTTGCATCATCAAATTCCCCAACTCTAATGAATTCTGGAATGCTTTCTTCATTGATTTCAATTGTTTCAATGTTAACATCTTTTTGCAATGAACAAGCAGAAATCAAAAACATTGAACAGAAAATTAAAGCAACCATCATCATTTTTGATAAAAATTTATTTTTCATACTTTCTCCTTTTCGAGTTTAAAAGGGAAACTCGTTCACTCTATTAAACGAGAAAAGGGACTATATATCTTGCTCGCCAAGAATATACTTTCTCCTTTTTATTTTTTATTACAAATATGTAACATTAAAATTCCAACAAATTAAATTTATGAGGTCAAATTATCTTTATTAATAAATAAAATTAATTTTTCTACACAAAATCTTCTAATGTTACAAAGTGTAACATTTTCATAGTAACAGAATGTTACAATTAAGTCAAGAATATTAACAACATTTTCAAAATTTAGGACTAATTTGTGATTGGATTAAAAGAGATAAGAAAAAAGAAAAATCTTAATCAGCAAAAAGTTGCTCTTGATTTAAATATTTCAAGGGAAGCTTTGTCACATTATGAAAACGGAAAGAGAGAGCCAAGTTTAAATATGCTTATGTTAATGTCAAAATACTTTAATGTTTCAATAGATTATTTAATCACTGGAAAAGAATTTACAAAAAAATAAATTATATTCAATTATTTAACTTAATAGTAAAAGAAAAAAGACAGTTATCGACTGTCTTTTTATATGTTGCTTAAGCTTTTAAATCTGAATCTTTCATGCAAAGCATTAAAATACCAGCAATCAAGTTAACAAACAATAGAACGCAAACTGAAATTCCTGTTAATTCAGACTTTGATTGGGCTTTGTTCAATTTGCTCAATGCGATTCCACCGAAAATTAATGGAAGAATCATCCAAAAACCAGCAATCATTCCAAGAATGATAAACACTTTAGCAGCTGTCTTCATTTGCAACCCTCCTTAATTGCAGTTTAAACAATTAAGGAATTAAAGTCAAACAAAAAATGTTGAAAAATGGAAAATTATTGAATATTTAGCAATCTTACTAATTTGAGAGTGCTAAATCCTCGATTGTTTTTAGCTGATGCTAAAATCAATTCTGTAATACCCTTGCCCCATTTTGCAAAGTGGACAAACTTTTGGTGCGCATTTGTTTTGAACAATTGTGCCACATTCATCACACTTGAACGCATGTTCATCTGAACATTTATACAAACAATCACAACTCAAACTTTCATGAAGTTTTTTCAGCGTTCTTTCATGAGTTCTCTCAACCTTACTTACCATATCAAACAAATCCGCCACCTCATCAAATCCTTCATCTCTAGCAATATCTGCAAATGTTGGATATATAGACTCTGCACTCATTCTTTCATTTTCACTTTCTTGCATTAAAACATCAAGCAATTTTCCACTCTTAAATGGATAACCAGCAGTGATTTCAATGTTTTGAGTTTGATTTCCACCAAGCTCAACAATCTTGTTAAAGAATTGTTGTGCGTGTGCCATTTCATTGTGAGCAAGCGTTCTGATTAACATACTCATATATTGATAACCTTCTTGCTGTGCCATTTTTGCCATGAATTGATATCTTGCCCCTTCTTGACATTCAGCTGCAAAGCTTCTTGCCAAGTTTTCTTTTGTTTTGCTGTCTTGAAAATTCATAATTTCACCTCGAACTTATTTTTTCCAAGACAGTTAAAAAATATACTTTCAATTAAACTTCATGGTCAGTTTTGATATATGTTGAAAATAACTCTATTCTCTTTTCCATGTTTTGTTTTGCAATTTCTGAATCTGAAATTAAATTTGGATTGCTAAATTTATTTATAAAATCTTCATCAACATCACCAAATAAATGAATAGAAATCATTTTAAAAATTCTCTTATATTCATTATTTGCAAAAGCCGTTTCTTCTGCTTTTGTTAAATCACATTCAAATAGTGGCAAATCTAAATCTAACATTTCTTGTTTCTCTTTATTTTCTTCAATGGCAAGTGAAATATATTTTTGAAAATGTTTCATTGTTTCAATAAATTTTCTTAAACCTTCTTCATTACGCTTAAATTCACCATCAGTGATTGCATCCTTAATTTGGTTTATATATAAATCTCTCAAAACATCTCCACCACTTAAGGCCGAAACTTCATATTGAGGATTAACAAAAGATAGGTCTTTTTTATCAGTGAGTTTTGCAGTTTTTTCGAATTCTGAACTAGCTTTATAATCAAGTTCATATATTGCATCAGACTTATATAAATCTGACATCTTTTTGTTAAATATATTTAAACATATTTCTGTTAAATTACCATAAGAAAAACTTTTCAAAATTTCTCTAATTTTCTTATCTTGCTCAAGCATTTTTAGAGCATCATCTTTTGTTAAATCTGTGTTAGTTAATTGTTTTGTTCTGATGCTTTCATAAAGTTCTATTAACAAAACAGCTGGCGCCATCATGTAAACTTCATTATCGGGAGAATTTTTTGCTGTTACTAACGATAATCTTTTTTCAAACATTTCCAAAAATTCATCACTACCTGTTAAATCATAGAAAATATCTTCAACTTGCGACCTATCGTTATTAAAACTTGCTTTTACAAGACCATCACCAACAATAGCATACAACAATTTAACAATATCCGCACCATCTCTATATAAATGATCACCACTTTCGCCAACCATCATCTCATTTAGATATTCTTCCAAATTTCTACCAATCTCTTTAGGTCTTCCATTTTCATTTGTTATAATTTTAACACCTTGCATTTGCACGCCTGAAACAATTTTTTCACCTTTTAAAGCATGTAAAAGTTCATGTTTTAAAACAGCAATATCTTTCATGTTTTTAACTTTTAAAGTTTTTTCATCAAAGTCAACTTCGCCTTCACTACTGCTTTTTTCATCTCCAAACTCACTAATTGTGAAACTATAAAGATTATTAAGGTGTGAAGAGCTTAAAAATTTGTCCCACCCTATTTCATCAAAGTGATTATCTAACTCAATTAAAGCTTCAGCAATATATGGCTTAAAAGCAGAATTAACTTTTAATTTATCAATATTAATTTTGTTAATAATAGACATAATTAAACTCCTTAGTTTAAATAAAGATAACACAAAATTATGATTGAAGTCAACTTTTTTTAAAAGCATTGCCATATTGTTAAAATCTTTAACAACCAAATTCAAACAATAAAGTTACTTTATGGCAACTTCTTTTTTTGTCAAAATTGATAAAATTTTATTTAATTTTGTTAAATTTATTATTAAAAACACTTGATTATGGTGAATTTTTATGTTAATATATATTTTACTTCTATGTTTTGCTCTAACTAAAAGGCGGTTTTTATGTTAGACATTTTAAAACAAATTTAAATAGAAGGCATACCAAGAGATTGCTTTTGGTATTTTTTTGCTGTAAAAAGGAGGTTAACAAAGTCAGGCATGATAAATCATGCCACAGCAAAAGAAGTTAACTGCGCAACATCAGCGCGTTTGTAGCAAACGTAAGGTTACATTTGCCTTACAATCTATAAAAGGAGGAAAAATGTCAAAAATTATTGAATTTAAAGAAATTTCAAAAGATTTCAAAATCTCCGTAAAGAAAAAAGACAAGAAAAAATCCTTCATCAACTTGTTTAGACGTGAGAAAAAGATAATCAAAGCATTATCAAGTGTTAGTTTTGAAATCGAAGAAGGCGACATTGTTGGGTACATTGGTCCGAATGGTGCAGGGAAAAGCACTACGATCAAAATTATGAGTGGAATTCTCACCCCAACCTCTGGCGAATGCAGTATTATGGGTCAAACTCCATGGAAAGACAGAAAAAAGTATGTTAAAAACATTGGAGTTGTGTTTGGTCAACGATCTCAACTTTGGTGGGACGTACCCGTAATCGATAGTTTCGAACTGCTAAAAGATATCTACAAAATTCCAACTGCCGAATATAATGAAACACTAGAAGACCTAACAAATGCTCTTAACTTGAAAGAATTATTGAACCGTCCGTTAAGACAACTTTCCCTAGGTCAAAAAATGAAGTGTGAGTTAGCAGGATCTCTGCTTCACCGCCCCAAAGTGCTCTTCCTAGATGAGCCAACCATTGGTCTTGATGCGGTGACAAAACTTGCCGTTCGTGATTTTGTTAAAACCATAAATAAAAAATGGGGAACAACAATCATTTTAACCACTCATGACATGAGCGACATTGACGCGCTCACAAACAAAATCATTTTGATTGGTCGTGGTCAAATTCTTTACAAAGGAAGTTTCTCAGCCATTAAGGAAAAATATGGTCACATTAAACAAATTGAAGTCGAATTTGCCAAAGAATACGACAAAATTGAACTTGAAGGTTATGAAATCATTTCTCACGAAAGGAACATGGCAACTCTTAAAAACAATGAAAACACAACTTTCCACGTTAAAGATTTCTTCAATGAAATCGCCAAAAAGTATGAAGTTGTAGACTTCCAAGTTAACTCAATCAGTGTGGATGAAATCCTTGCAAAACTCTATAAAGAGCTTGAGTTATAGGAGGGGTTATGAGTTCTTACTTTGGACTATTTAAAATGACCTTTAAAGGTGAATTGCAATATCGAGCAAAAGCCTTGTCTGGTGTTGTAACCCAAGTGTTTTGGGGATTGATGTACATATATCTCTACACCGCCTTTATGGGCGGAAAATTAATAGATGGATTTTCCATCTCACAAATGATAAGTTATGTGTGGATTGGTCAAGCATTCTTTGTTCTTCGCTTTTCAGATCTACCCAAAAATTGCGGAAAAGAAATCGAAAATGGAAATGTGTGTTACAAATTTGTGCGCCCTGTTGACCTGTATAACCAGTGGTATGCCGAACATTTTGGTTACAAACTTTCAGCAACACTAATTCGTTGTGTTCCACTTACAATTGTTGCATTCATATTACCAAAAAGCATGAGATTAATGCTTCCAACAAGCACAACATCCTTCTTGTTGTTTGTTGTTACATTGCTTATTGGAGCACTTATGACGTCTGCAATTTCAATGATAACAGTTTTCTTAACTTTTAAAACGATGTCAGCAAAAGGCACAGCAACCATCATGAACACGATTTGCGGAGTTCTTGGAGGTATGTATGTTCCGCTTGTATTTATGCCACAAAGTGTTCAAAACATTCTTAACTACTTACCTTTTAGATTTATTATGGACTTACCAGCTAGAATTTATGTTGGCAACATTCCACCTCTTGAAGCAATTAAATTTATTGGTATTGCGCTTGCTTGGTTGATTGGCTTAATACTTATCGGAAAATTGCTAATGAAACATGCTGGAAAAAATGCCATAATTCAAGGAGGTTAAGATGTTGTATAGTAAATATGTTAAAATGCACATAAAATCATCCATGCAATATAGAGCAAACCTATTCATGCTTTCATTCTCTGCCTGTTTGATATCTATCGGTGAATTACTTGCAATCTTTGTTATGTTCAAAACCTTCAAAACCGTAGGTAATTGGGGATTTTATGAAACAGCATTAATGTTTGGGATTATTACGTTTGTTTATTCTGTCACTGAATGCTTTGCCCGTGGATTCGATGAGTTTGCAAACTTAATCAAACATGGAGACATGGATAGACTTATGGTTAGACCTGTAAGTTTAATATATCAAATATTTGGAAGTAAAATAGAATTGTCAAAACTTATGAGAGCGTGTTTGGGTTTGATTGTTACAATAATTGCACTATTCAATCTCAATATTGTTTGGACATTCTCAAAAGTTCTTGTGCTCGTTTCAATTTTCGCTTGTGGATGCCTTGTAATTTGGGGTGTTATGCTAGTGGGTGCTGGAATTAGTGTGTTCTCTGTTGAAAATTTGGAATTTATTAACATTTTCACCAACGGGGCAAAAGAAATTGCCTATTATCCAATTAATATCTATAACAAATGGTTGGCAAGACTGTTCACATTTATAATCCCAGTTGCTTGCTTTAATTACCTTCCAATCTCTTATTTGATGGGCTACGGCAGTTTGCCACAAATTGTCTATGCTTTATCACCTCTCATTGGAATGATATTCGTTGTTCCTTGTCTACTTTTCTTCACGTGGGCATTAAAACACTATCAAAGCACTGGAACATAAGTTTTAAACAAAAAGAACTCAAACCGAGTTCTTTTTTGTTACAAATAACTAAAAATAAAAATTTTTGAAAAATTTGTGAAATTTTATTGACAAACGCTTTTAAAATTGGTATTATACATTTGCGTTTATTCAATGAACGCCTAATTTTAAAAGAAAGTTCTAGTGGGGGATTAGCTCAGTTGGCTAGAGCGCCTGCCTTGCAAGCAGGAGGTCATCGGTTCGAGCCCGATATTCTCCACCAAAAATTTAAAGATTTTGAACTTGTTCAAAGATTTGGATTTTTGTGGTGCATCTCTCAACATGTTTACATTTGAGATATTCTCCACCAAGACTATATTGTCAAATTGTTTAATATTTCAAAAGTTTTAATTCGTAAGCAAACTTAATTTGCAACGAAGGAGTGTAGCTCAGCAGGTTAGAGCACCACCCTGATAA
>CAZTNT010000010.1:0-19827 GCA_964614965.1 uncultured Lachnospiraceae bacterium
CCTGTCATCCTGAGCGGAGTGTAACGGAGTCGAAGGATCTCTAAAAAAGTGAAAATATGTTTATTTTAATGGTTTAAATATAAAATAAAAATTCAAAAGAAATATAATTAAATTATTTGTAAAATTAAGTCGTTTGTGGTAGAATACAATTAATATAATATATTAATTTGTCGTTGACGGGGGTTGACATGTTAAGTAACAAAAAAGGATTTAAATTAAAAGCAACATTAATTATGTTGATTTGTTTGCTGGTTGGTTTGTCTTGTGCAAGCTTTTTTGCGTATAGACAAAATCAAAATAACAACGCTCAAAATCTTTCAATTGAGACAAGCGCATCAAACCAAGTTGATGAAAATGTTCAATCGAGTTCTTTTACAATGAAATGGTCAAAAGACCCCCTAAATAAAATTATTAAGCCTATGTCAATAACTGGCAACACAGATCAATATATAGATCCATATTACATTACGTATGGTGAAGGATTGTCATCAGGTTCAACAATACCAGGTGGAACTAAGTTGATTGTTAGTTACTTAAACTCTACCAATGGTCCAGGCTTCATCTTAACTTTCGAGGGAGTTGGAACCATAAGTGTTGCACCTTGTTTAGGTTATGAAATAATCAGTATAGGTATCGGTTATAAAGATGCCCCAACTGAAGGTGTTCAAACTGTTACACTTAATGAAGTGCTTTCTGACTCAAAGATTTTTGACTCTATAGATGATATCGATCCAAATTACACTGGAGAGCTATCGTTTAAAGTTAACACATCAGCAATACCTTATGGATTGGATTTGTATTATAGAACAAATGAAGCAGAGAACAAATTTTTAGATTTAGATAGTGACAAATATGATATTGAATACAATATTGAACAAGAAGGAAATTTGGCGTCTCCAAGTATAGCCCCTCCAAGCGATGCTGAAGCATTTAAAGGTTGGGTGTTTGATGCAACAGTTGCAGGAGAAAATGGTTATGATATAACAGAAAATGCAGATAGTACATTAACTGTGACCAAAACTGATTTAAATTTAACTTTCAAATACTCTAGTGAATTAACAAATGTAGATAATCACACTTATTACTTTGTTGAAAAAGTTAAAGGATATGGAGATTTTGTTCAAAACCCTAATGCTCCAATCATCACTGCTGGGTGGACAAATAAATATGAAATCACATTGGAAGCAAATTCAAGTTTTTGGAATGATGGTAATAAGGTTTCTTTGCCCACAGGTGTGACAGGTGAAATGTTGTATGGAGCATATTCAAAGAGTGGTTCGAATGCAGAGACTGGAAATGCATCATCAACCAAATTTGTTATTGCGGATGACGCAGCGGGCACAGCTTATAATTACAAATTCATGGATGACCAAATGGTAATCGACCACTCAGTATTCCAGTTAAAAGCAGAATTTGACAATAGTTCAAATGCAGTTAAAACTGGTGATAACAATAGTTACTATTATGTTTTCAATTACGGACATTACATAGCTGAATATACCGTGAAAGTTGGCTCTAAATATTTAACATTATCAACAACTGTTTCTGGTGAAGAAAAAGTTATCACATGGGATTTGGTTGCGAATTCATCAATAATCAATTCCACAGTGACAGATGCAGACACAACATTCAATAAAATTGCGGAATATTTAGATACAAAATATCAAGGGGATGTAGAGCTTCCAACCATCATAATAACTCCAACATGGGAAAAGCAACCATTTAGTGTTGAATATGGCAACACAAATATTATTTCAAATTTGGTTGTTGGTGACGAATATGAATTAACAGAACTGCCAAAAGATGGTCAAACAATGGTTGCATATAAATCAACAACTGCATCAACATCTGACGATTATTTAATCGCTCAAAGTGGCGTTTGGACTTATTGTACAAGTGATGCGCCAGAAATGTATTCTTATGAATCTAATAGCTATGTTGTTAAGGTTGAACCTAGGTTTGTAAATGATATTTATAAAGTTACGTTGAATGGTGAGTTTGAATATTCAACCGGATCATACGAACTCAACGCATCTCAGAGTTTTCATAATATAGCAAACGATTTTGAGGCTACACTGTACACCTTTAAAAACGAAATTAAAAGTAACTCTGGAAGCATTCCTTGGAAAAATCTTGGTGCATATTCATCTGGTTCGATTGATACTTATATAGCGAATCTTAAAACAAAGCTAAGTGAATGGGAAATAAAAAGCAATCCAAATTCTGAAAATCCATTTGAGTTTATTAAAGAAGTTCATTATAACGGATCTAGCAATAGACTTTCGGCTGATTATTTAGTATCAAGCGATGTATCTGAATTTTATATTTACTTAACACACAATCAAGCATATAACAAAACACTCCCAAGTTTCGTTCATGATTATAAAAATCTAATTTTCTGGACAACAACCAATAACAAAGCTTTCACAACAACCTCTTATGATAACAAATGGAAAAAAGAGATATCAGAAAATTCTTATTCTATTTCTGATGATTCAATTTGGACAAAAGATTGTGGAACAACATTAAGTCCATATTATCTTCATAGAGTTGATTTGTGGTACGAAACATATGAAGATGTGGATACTGAGTTCGAACGTCCTTATTGGGGAAATATTAAATCTCAATGGTATGGTAACCATACTTCCAACAACGTAGATGAGTTAGTGGATGCTGATAGTGATGGAGAACCAGAAACAATTAAGGGAGTTTCTTCCAGAAAGCCAGAAACGACCTTTGGTTGTTGGATGTTTAATGCTACAGTTGCAACAACTGCAGGTTGGAAAGGAACAGGAACTGATAATGCAATTATTTGTGAAAATTTAACGGACGATGATAAGAGTCTTTTCAAGGAAGAAGAGCGTAATTCTATTGAAGGTAAAATTCAGATTAATAAAGGTAGTATAACTCTCATCATGTATGTTGATTGTAAAAACCCATTTTATAACTATTATTATATTTCTCATCTTCAAGGAACAGGAATTATTACGCAAGATTCAGCATCTCCATTCTTAACAGCAAAGTGGTCAACAATTTACGATTTAACAATTGATAACAGCAATGCTAACTCTGTTTGGAAAGGTAAAACAATACAATATGATGCTGATGGCGATGGAAACATTGAAAGAAGTTCAAATTTAAGAGAAGATGAAGAAAATCACCAATATCAATTGTTGGGTGCTTATTCAAGTTTAGATACTGATGATGATTGTACTGGGAAAATAACATTCAAAATTGCCAATTCATCTAGTTATGCATATGCTTTTATGGATTCTACAACAAAAGAATTGTCATTTTATAAATATAATGATTTTGGTACAAATCAATTAGATGACATTGCACCACATGCTGGCTCAAATTATTATTTTGTCTACAACTATGGTTACTACATCTCTGGCTGGATATTAAAATTTGATGACACACATTATTTGAGTTATGATGGAACAAATTGGAGTTTAACTAACTCTTCAGATGGTATTGACATTAGTATGCTCACAGGTTCTAATGCTTCAACTTTAGCAGATTTGGCTGAAAATGCAAATGAATATTTTGCATACTCATTAGGAACAAGGCAACTTACAATCTATCCAGTGTGGAAAGCGGTTAACATTAAAGCTGTTACAAATCCTTCTGCAACCGATGCAAATGGAAAAGATTATGAAGTTCCAGAAAAAACTGTTATTGAGACAAGCTTTAATTCCAATTACTTCGTTGACTCCAACAGTTTTGTAACTCCTCCAACTGGGCAATTAGTGTTCTGCTATAAAGATAATAGTGACAATTACATTGCTTCAGTTTTAAATAGTAATTCTTATTCTGGAAAATGGAATTACTATTCAATTCCTACAGGAAATTATGAATATGCTAGTGATGGTACTAACTCTTATTACACAATTCAAGTCACTCCAGTGTTTGTAAACAACATTTATCAAGTAACTCTTAATGGCGTTAAAGTTTCAAGCACAAATACTTACACTTTAACTTCTGGCGCAGAAGGAGACAATGGAAATTGTGGCTATACATTTAATTCTTCAACAGGAACACAAGGAACAGAGTTAACTTTCCAAAATTCATTTACTGGATACACCTTCTCACCATGGTCAGAGGGCTTAATGGATGATTATATTCCTAAATTAATAGGTTGGCAAAATACATATAACGAAGGAATTAATGGAAACGGAACTTCTGATTTTGATATTTTCAGAAAAGTTTATTATTCGGATGGAACAGTTGATGTTGATAATAATGGGACGCAAGAAAATGAAGAGTTTTATAATCTAAGCATAGCAGAAAATGTAACTCCAACATTCAGCATTTATCTTGCAAATGGTCAAAAAACTGGTGAAATGCCAGTGTTCAAAAAAGATTATTATGAATTAATTTTCTGGGAAAATGATTATGAGGGTAGTTGTGATTGTACAAAAGATGAAAATGGAAACTTAATCAACGGAAAGTTTGCTTACATAACTCACAATTATGATTATGAAATTCATTCTGGTGATATAGATAGCTTTATTTATCATAACTCAACAACTGGAACAAAAATCGTTAAACAAACTGCTGGTATTGATACAGAAACAACCGAAGATGATACATTTGATTATTATGACTACATTTGGTATTTTTCTGATGGAAATCAAAATAAAGAATCAACTTCATTTACAACTCATTATTTCAGAAAATATTATATTTTAGATATCGAAACTTTATTTAAAGAGGAAATCAACAGAAAAGGTTATGTTTATGTTGATATAGATGATACTGTCTATGCGGCAGATGGTGGAAAAACCATGACCGATGATGAAAACATGAGTGGTGAATATATTATCATTGCTGAATATAATTCTACCGAAGACAAATATGAAATGAAGATTTATAAAGTATCTGATGATTCTTTGGTTGGTGGTTCAGGTTATGGTGATGAAACAAAAATAACAAATGAATTAAAACTTTATGAAGGTTGTGATTTAACTTTCAAAGTTAAAGACCAAAGTCAAGATGTTAATGCAATGGCAAGTGGCAACTTTGATGAAATGATTGGGTATAAGTTTGACTCAACTTCAGGTTTAACTCAAAAAGTTAACCAAACTTTAATTGATTTTGAAGAAGATAAACCTTTAAAGATAAATGAAGAGTCTGAAGATAAACCATATGATTATTTCTCGTCTGCAGCAGATGTTTCAGGTTTAAATTTGAAGAGTGGAGATATAATTGGAATTCAAGTTCCTTTTGTGAAGATTCAATACACAATTTCATTTAAATTAGATGACTCAACTGCTGGTGAATTTAAGGTGTTTAACACTGTAAATGGCGTTGAAACTGTAACAAGTTATTTGAATGGTTCTCACACATTAACAGATCAAGTGGTTGGAAATTCAATGAGTGTGATTTACTATGCTTTTGCAGGTTACACTTTAGAAGCAAATTCATTTGTTCTTATTAAACCATTAAATGGAACTGAAGTTACTTTACAAACATTTGATGATGCTCAAACTTCAACAATGGCTGACCAAACATATTATGTTAAAAAAGATCATGAAGATAACTTATACGACGATGAAAATATGTTCTTTTTTGGAACTTGGTTGAGAACTTACTTCTATAATAAAGAGGATAGATGTTATAAAGATTATGGTGTTGATAAAACAGACATTGGAACAATTGAAATAAGAACAATGCCAATTCAATTCACTCTTGGTGTGAAGATTTATGAGTCTGATGTGAACAATGGTAGAACAACATTTAATCCATTGAAAATAGATAACACACTTGGAACCTTTAAGTTGAATGATGGTAAGGGTTCAACAACATCATTTTCTTCTCGTTTAAAGAATGAAACTCTCGGTTGGTATTATTATAATCATTTCGATTCAGATACGACTGCATTTAAGAAATATGCATTATTATCAAGCAGAATGTATTTTCCAAATAAATTGTATGAAACTGTTGATAATCATTACACAACTTATGACTTCTTGTTAACTACTGAACCAACAAATACCTTTGAATTGTATTCAAGCATGCTTGCAAATATGGTTGAAAATTATGAAACGCAAAAAATAATTTCACCTCTAGATAATAATAGAACAATATATATTATGCTTGAAGTAAGAGAGCTTTTGGAAATAGAAATGAAAGTTGAAAAAGCAGATTATGACACAAACAGCACATCAAGAACAACAACTTTAACTAATGGAACAAATAATTCTCAATCTTTAGCATTATCAAGTGATTCAAACTTTGATGAAAAACAAACAGTTTATACTTATAAAAGTTTAACAAACACTTTGTCATCAACTTTCGATGAAAATCATTATTCAGAAGTTAAATATTACTTAGATGGTGTAGAATTGAAATCAAATTCATTTGAAGTTGAAAGCAATGCAAAATTAACAATAAAATACATTCCAGAAACATTAGATATTGTTTATTCTTACACACTTGATGGTGTTGAAAAATCTTATGAAGAAATGGTTAGTGGAGGTTATTTAACTGACAATCATGCAAGCATAAGCAATGATTGGGTTGTTGGTGGAACTTTTGCTTATATACCACAAGTGCATGCAGATTATGATGTTTCAGTCACAATTAATGGAAGCTCAATATCTCCAGATTCTAACAGTTATACTTACACAGTTCAAGCCACTGACTTTGATTATGGTCAAATTTCTGTTTTAACGGAATTAACATTAAAGGATAATTCAAAAATTAATGTGAAATTCCAACTTGTTGATTCTTCAAAGAAAACTCTCAATGATGATATAGGAACTTTCACTGTGTTTGAAAACACAAAACCTCTTGATTCTAATTTAACAATTATTGAAGGAAGAGATGTTTACTTTAAATTAAATCTCAATGCTGGTTACACATTTGTTGGAATCAAACATAACACAGATGATATGGTTGAAAAAGATAATTTAACTTTAGATTCAACATATGGTTATAAGGTTATTGAAAGTTACAATCCTGATGAAGATGGCGGAAATTATTGGATTTCGGTTGATAAAGTTGCTATAACTGCAACACTTAACACAACAAATTTAAAAGCTAAATATTACATCAACGGAAAAATTCTATTATCAAATCTTTATGTTGGACAAACAATTGATTTCACATACGTTGAAGTTTCTCAAGAAAGATTAGATTATTTCTACTATACTTATAAAGAAAATGCCGGATTAGCAAACGAGCAAACAGTAACTGTTGAATTAAAAAATTTGGATGGAACACCTAAAACTCAATTTGAAATCACAAGTGATGTTCTTGAACGATGCGGAACAACAATCAATTTTGGTGTTAAAACGGTTAATCGTTATAAATTGAATTTAAATGTTGTTGGTGAAGATTATTTGCAAGAATTGACTCTTACAAATTCTGCAACAAATGAAAATTATATTTCTGGAACCTATTGTGATGAAGGAACAACAATAAACATTAAGGCAACAACAAAAGCACTTAATAAGTATGTGATTACCTTTGATTCAACTAGTGATTACACTTTAGACACATCTGTAACATTAACTGCTGATTTATCAAAGACTCTAACTGTTGCACCTAAAGAATTCACAATTACTGTTGATGAAAATGTTTACACAACTTTAACACAAATTGACACAAACACTCCAGAAGATGAAACGGACGGTGTAAATGGTATTTTAGAATCAGATAAAACGCAAAAGTACAATGTTCAAGCAACAATTGAATTTAAGAAACTTGTTGAAGATAGAGAATTGTATGAAATTCATTTATCTGGGAATGATGACCTTCCAACTGGAGGAATTGTGATTCGATTTGAGGGCAATTCATATAAGGCAATGTTAAATGAAACAGAAATTCAACTTGCTGATTACAATTTAAGTTTGCAAATAACAAGTTATGGCACAGTTAAATTAACTTATATTCCACAAAGCGACTTAACAATCAAACTAGATTATAAACTTTACAAAATGATAGAAGCTTAAAAGAGATGATTTTCATCTCTTTTTCTTTCAAATACAACCAAATAAATTCAGAATAGTAAATTCAATTTACTAAAATTTGAACTATGAATTTACTTTTTTGTATTTTTATATTGACTTTTATGTATTATTGGATTAAAATAAATTATATTTCTAAGTGATTCTTTGTTATCTAAAGCGGAGTCTAAGGATCCATATGTAACAAAAGAGTTTTAAAATGAGCAATTTGGTCTAATTGCTCAATATAAAGGAGTTTTAAAATGAGCAATTTTCAAAAAAATTTAAAAGTTTTGGCAAATAAGTTCACGCAAAAGCATATTGCTGAACAAACTGGTTTTTCGCAATCTAGCATTAACAACTATTTAACAAAATCAAGTGAACCATCAATTCAGTTTTTGATTGCTCTAAAAAATGCATTTGGAATTTGCATTGACGATTTTTTGTTTTCCGAAATTGAAACAGAAACTCAAGTAAGTTATGATAGATTTGTTGGGAACTATTTGGTTTATTATTATAATAATAATTCCTACAAGGGTGAAGTTCACACAAATTTATCAAACACATTGAATTATGGTGTGATAAGTGTGTTGAAAGAGAAAGAACTTAATAACAATGTTTTAGTTTATGGGGTTTTCATGAAAGATAAAACAGAAGCAGTTAACATTCTAAAAAAACTAAATTCATCAATCAACACTGAAGAAGCAATTCACATTTATCATGAAACAAAAAATTATTATAAAGGAAATTTGAATTCAACAAAACAAAGCATTTATTTTGACTTGCATAATAAATTTAACGGTGATCAATGCAATATGATTTTCAACAATCCACCATCAAACACAAAATATATAGGCGGGGTTGGAACAGTTAACACAATGGCAAGAGGCAGAGAACATAATCCGTGTGTTCAGTTCATCATTTTATCACAGAAATTGATTGATAAACCAGATGGTGAAATCTACGATAGTTTAAGATTCGAAAAAATAAATGTAAATTTAGACTATGCGATCAAAGATATGGCGGATTTATTTAAACGTTTGTTTGCAGAAAAAAATGAAATCTCTTTGAGTTTAAACGAAAATCAAAAACTTGCTATTTTGCAAAATAAAATTGAATATCATTTTAATGAAATCTTGGAAGCAAATGTTTTCAGATTTGCGAAAATCACAAACAGAGAAGATGATGTTGTTTACAAGTTAATCAAGGAGGGTGTTGATGTTCGCTGAGATTGACGAAAGATTTAATGTTATCAAAAAAACTTTTGAGCAAAATGACAGTTCAACTAATTTAATTTGCAAGGCGTATGAATTTGCTAAATTGATGCACAAAGATCAGCGAAGAAAAGATGGTGGTTTGTATCTTTCGCATCCAGTTGAAGTAGCATTAACTTTGACTTTGCTTGATTTCGATGAAAATGTGGTAAGCGCTGCACTTTTACATGATGTTGTTGAAGATTGTGATTGTTCTCTTGAAACAATTGAAAAAAAGTTTAACAAAAAAGTTGCTGAAATGGTAGACTGTGTTAGTGCAATTGATAAAACGAAGTTTGTTTTTGATGAGGATGATGTATATGAAGACGTAAATTTTCAAAAAGCATCAATTGAAGAACAATCTTTTAAAAAACTGATTGCCATTGGGAAGAAAAATCCTTTAGGTTTTGCAATTAAGTTTGCCGATAGGTTGCACAACTTGAGAACAATCAGTAGTTTTGATTATAATAAACAGCTAGAAAAAGTGAAAGAAACAGAAAAATGGATTATTCCAATTGCAAAAACAATGAATGCTGAGTATTTTTTTCGTGCGATTCAAAACGAATGTTTCAAAATCAAGCATAAATTTGATGGTGAAGATTTTTTAACTAGATATAAAGACTATCACAATTCCAATTCAGAACATATTGAATATATGTTTGAAAGGTTTAACAAGGTTTTTCAAAACAGCCAAATAACAACCATTAAAATTAAGGATGTGAAAGAATATAAAGTTTTTGAGGATTTAAAAAAGCTATTAAAAAATATCAACATATCCAAAGTCTCTCAAGGTCAAATTTTAAGAGTTGCAAATTATAATATATACTTATTATATAAGGCTGGCAAAAACTACACTGATGTCATGTCTGAAGTTTTAAGCATATTTAACAAAAGCATGAGTAGTGTTAAAATTATTGATGCTAAAATTGGAAATTTCACAAAAAAACCATATTATCAAATTGAAGATAAATTTAAAAATAAGTTTAATGTCTACATTGAAAGCATCTCAGATTACATTCTACAAAGAAATGGAACTCTTGATGGCTATGATAGTAATTTATTGGATGATGACAATTTAGATAGTCTTGATGTTGAGTTGATTAAAGTTAAAACTCGTTCAGAGGAAACTAGATATATTCAGAAAAATAGCACAGCACTAGATTTCGCGTTTAAAATTCATAAAGAGATTGGTTTTGGTTTTAAATATGCCATAATAAACAATTCAAAAACAAAATCACCACCATACACAAAATTATATGATGGAGATATGGTTGAAATTGTTGTTGATAAAAATGAAAACGGGATTGTGAAAAATAATGCAGAACTTAAATGGTTTGCATATGTAAACACTGATTTTGCAAAAAAATGTTTAATTAAATTTTTTGAAAGCAAAATTGGTTAAAAAGTTTCCTTAAGGTTGCAAAATTTCATAAATTGTTATAATATATAAAAATTAAAGGAGATAAAATGAAATTATATAATTCATTAACAAATCAAAAAGAAGATTTTGTTCCAAATGAAGGAAAAAATGTGAAAATGTACACTTGTGGTCCAACTGTTTATCATTATGCACATATTGGAAATTTGAGAACATATATCATGGAAGATATTTTAGAACGTGCATTAAATTACTTAGGATATAATGTAACTAGGGCAATGAACATAACAGATGTTGGTCATCTTTCAAGTGATGGAGACACTGGTGAAGATAAAATGCTTATGGGCGCAGCGCGTGAAAACAAAACTGTTATGGAAATTGCAGAGTATTACACAAGTTGCTTCAAAAAAGATTGCGATAAACTTAAATTGAAATGGCCAGAAATTGTTGTTCCTGCAACTTCATGCATTGATGAATATATCAACATTATTTCAACACTTCTTGAAAAAGGTTATGCGTATATGAGTCAAGGCAATATTTATTTTGATACATCAAAACTAGATAGTTATTATAAATTTGGAAACCAAACAAGTGATGATATGGTCATCGGTGCAAGAGACAGTGTTGAAGAAGATTTGGGAAAGAGAAATCAAAACGACTTCGTTTTGTGGTTCACGAAATCTAAATTTGAAAATCATGCTTTGAAGTGGGATAGTCCTTGGGGTGTGGGTTATCCAGGCTGGCATATTGAATGCTCAGGAATTTCACACAAATTCTTAGGTGATTACCTAGACATTCATTGTGGTGGAGTTGATAATAAATTTCCTCACCACACAAATGAAATTGCTCAAACAGAAAGTTATGTTGGACACAAGTGGTGTAATTATTGGTTTCATTCAGAGCATTTAAATACAACCGCAGGCAAAATGAGCAAAAGTAAAGGAGAATTTTTAACCTTAAGTCTGCTTGAAGAAAAGGGTTATTCTCCAATGGTTTATAAGTTTTTCTGCTTACAATCTCATTATAGAAAACAATTGGTTTTCTCATATGAAGGGTTAGATATGGCGAAATCTGCATATGAAAAACTTATTAAACGTATAAATAATTTGCAACCAGATAACAAGGGAATAAACCAAGAAGCTTTTGATGAATTTAACATAAAATTTAAAAATTGTTTGGAAAATGATTTGAACACGGCTTTGGCAATCACAACTGTTTTTGATGTTTTAAAAGGTGAATTGAATAACGACACAAAAGTTGCACTCATAAAATCTTTCGACACAGTTTTAGAATTAGGTTTAACCGATGCAATTAATGTTCAACAAGAATCTGAAAATCAAATTGAGATTGATGATGAGTTGAGAAACCACATTGAAAATAAAATTAATGAAAGAAAAGTTGCGAAGTTAGAAAAGAATTATGCAAAGGCAGATGAAATTAGAAATGAACTTGCAAATAAAGGTGTTGAGTTGATAGACACAAAAGAAGGAACAACATATAAAATAAAATAGAAAGTGAACAATATGTTCACTTTTTAAATTTAATTTAGAATTTTTCTAAAAACACTTGTAATTTTAAAAGCTTTATAATATAATACTAATGAGTTGTGCTAGGCGGGGAGCTAGTGGTGCCCTGAACCCACAATCCACTACAGTGGGGCCAAACATCTAAACGCGGGGCAAACTTAATTGTGTTGAGTAGTTATATTTCATGTTGAAATTAAGGTCTTGTACAATGTTGCCCTACGAACCATGTCAGGACCGGAAGGTAGCAGCATTAAGAAGGATACAGCATGTGCTATGAGGTAGCTTTGATGGAGTGAATTATAGCTATGCCAGCAGTTAATTTGTTTCAAATTTAGACCGTACAACTTACCATATTTGTTTCTGTTGAAACAATTTTTAAGTAAATGTTATCTTTAAAATTTAAAGGTGACATTTTTCTTCATGAATTTTAATTTTCACTATTGACGAATTAAAATATTAATGTTATGATAAAAAAGAGGAAGAAATGAGCATAGAGGAACAAAACCAAAAAAAGTTAGAATTAAACGACGAATTAAACAGTTGCAAGAGAAAATGGAACATTGTTCAAGCAAACAAAAACGTGTGGCTTTTTTTGAGTGGTCGTTTAAAAAAAGGTCAGAACAAATCTCAAACATCATCTTTTTATCATTTTCGTAAAGCATCTTGTTTTATGGGTTTAGGATTATTGTTTTTATTGTTCAAAATCACCATTCCAGTTTCAATTATATTTTTTTCAACTTCATTATATCATTTGATTAAAATGGGAATTTCAATTTATTGTTTTATAAAATTGAAAAAAGGAATTAATGCAACAGAGCGTATAAATGCAAGATATCTTGAAAAACAGCAAGAAATAGAAAAGAATGAAGAAAAGATATATCAGCAAATGGATTTACTTAATGATTATTTTGAAAACAAATCAACAAATTATTTGTTTGCAAAGTGTATAGAACGAACTGCCGCCAATCAATCTTTAGACGAAGATTTAGTAATATAAAAAACACAGTTTTAATCTGTGTTTTTTAATCTTTAGTGTATTCATCTTTTATGACTGTGTATTTTTGTGCATGTTTTTTAATAAGTGCGCGAATAAAGAAGATGAGTGAAGTGATTAAAGGAATTCCAAAAATTGCAATATAAACTAAGTTTGTAAGTCCATAGTTATCATTAAATCCTGAAAGTAAACTTGCATAAATTGAACTAATGAGTGCATATCCTAGATATTCAACCATTGTTCTAATTGAATAAGCTCGTTCAATATTTCGTTTTGAAGTGCAAACTTGCATATAATTGTTTAGGAAAATTTGATTTGGAGTTCTTAAAGCACACATAACGTATGATAAAATAACAATAACAACAATAGACACAATTGATGTTGGATTAATAATAAATGATATTCCTGTTAGAACAAATGATAAAATAATTAAAACATTAAAAATAATTAAACTTTTCACACCAAATTTTAAGTTAAATTTAAATTGATATTTACTTGATAAAGCGTTAACAATTCTTGAGCCGGCGTACATATAACCATATGCCCAAATTGGGATTGTTGCGGTATCAACCAAAAAATTTAAATAAATTTTAAATGCAGAACCTGCAATTGAAAGAACTCCTCTAATGCAGAATGCATAGATCAACAACAGCACGAAGAAAGTGGATTTTAAAATTTTCGAATACGAATCTGGAGTTCTTGAAGTTTTGGTTGCAACCTTGGCTTCGAGGTCAACATTTCTTTCCATAATCTTTTGAGGATCTTTATAAAGAAAAGAAAGCAACACACAGAGAATAACAATTCCCAAAGAGCACCAGTAAACCATGTCTGGTTTCCAATTATAGATATATGTAACAACAATGGCACCAACGCATTCAATGATGTAGTATAAACTTAAACCCTTGCCATAAATACGTTGATAATCTTTATCTCTTTTCACAACCGATAAACTATCATTTAAAACGCTGTTAACTTTAACTGAAAACACAGCATATCCAAAAGCTAAGAAAGGTTGTGCTAAAACGAATGTTGCAAAATTTGTTCCAAAGATGCACAGTAATAAATAGCAAGCATAACCAAACATTCCAATTCGAACAGCTTTAATTGGTTTAACGTTTTGAAATAGTTTACCAATAGGTACACAAAACAAACATCCAAACAACATTAAAATTGAATCAAGAGAAATAACCTGAGCATTTGATATTCCTTTAACTTGTGTGAAATATAAGGTGGAGATTGTCCAAACAAAAATAACATCCCATGTCAAAGCAATGATGGATGGGCTCAATTTAATGTTTCGATTTATGTAAAAATTTTTACGTTCTTCATTAGTCATTATATTAATATTATAATAAAAATAAAAAATCTCAAACTATTTTTTTAATAATTTGAGTTTTTTATTGTTTTGTATTAATTTTTTAAATTTTTATTTTATTGAAATCCGTGATTGTACTTAGAAAAATCATATTACTTGGCTTCGTATAAAGTTTTTCCTTCCTCAACTTCAACAATTAGAGGAACTGTTAAATCAACAACACTTTCCATTTCTTCTTTTAAAATATTTTTAATTTTTTCACTTTCTCCAGGATAACAATCGACAACTAATTCGTCGTGAATTTGCAAAACTAATTTGCTTTTTAGTTTTTCAGTTTTCAAACGGGCCCAAACTTTTATCATTGCAATTTTAATTATGTCACTTGCACTTCCTTGAAGAGGCATATTTTTTGCAACACGTTCAGCAAAACTTCGAACAACATGATTGTTAGAGTTGATGTTCGGCAAATGGCGAATTCTGCCCATGAATGTGCTTGCATAGCCTTTTTCTCTAGCAAGTCTCACACATTCTTCGCCATAGTCTTTCACTTGTGGGTAAATTTCCATATATTTTTTAATAAATTCATTTGCTTCTTTAACAGTAGAGTTAATGTTTTGGCTCAAGCCATAAGCGCCGATGCCATAAATAATTCCAAAGTTAACAGATTTTGCAACTCTTCTCATGTTTTTGGTGACAGCATTAAGTTCGACACCGAAAATTTTGCTTGCCGTCGCTGTGTGGATGTCTTTATCACTTAAGTAATCTGAAATCATATTGTCATCACCACTAAAGTTTGCAATTAGCCTAAGTTCAATTTGATTATAGTCTGCACTAATCATTGTGCCATTTTCAAATGAACTCAAAAACATTTTTCTTAAAACTCTTCCTTCGTCATCACGTATAGGAAGATTTTGAAGATTTGGTTCTCTAGAGGAAAGTCTTCCAGTAGAAGTTGTTCTTTGCATGAACGTTGTGTGAATTTTTCCATCGTCAGCAACGTAATTTAGCATCCCATCAAGATAAGTGCTTATAAGCTTTGCAATTTTGCGGTAACGAATTAAGTGTTCAACAATTTCATGTTGGTCTTTAATTGCGTTGAGCACCTCAATTGATGTTCCTGGTTTGCCTTTATATTGAATATTTAATTTTTCAAATAAAATAGTTTGCAATTGTTTTGGACTATTGATATTAAATTCTTCCCCTGCTAAAGAGTAGATTTTGTCAACTAGTCCATCCAATTCTTCATGATAACTTGCGCTTAATGTTTTAATTTGCTCAACATCAATTTTAATTCCATTCTGTTCCATATCAAACAACACTTCAACTAAAGGAAGTTCAATTTCGCTATATAATTTTAATTGTAAAGATTGTATTAGTTTGTTGACATAGAGTTCTTTTAATTTTAACAACAAGCATGCTTGTCCGTTGGAATTTAATTGATTAAGCTTAACAGCATCGGCAAAACTAATTTCAGCATCCAATTCGTTTGCAATATAAATGGCAAGAGAAACGTCAAAATAATTATTTAGTTTAATGTTGTGATATTTTAATTCTTTCATAAGTTCTTTTGCATCAAAACATATTTTTTGTTTATTGCTTTCAAAAAGATTTTTAATTTTTTGTTCATTAAGTGCAAAAACCATTCCGCTAGTGTAGAGGATATATTCTTTGTTTCCTTTCGCAAATCGAATGGACATATCATCTGTTAAAACAGCAAAAGAATCATCTAAAGAAAGAATCATTTGATCCAACATTTCTGAGCTTTCAATTTCAATCACTTCAACATTTATTTCATCTGTTGTTTGTGATTCATCAACATAATTTTCAAAAAACAATTCTTTTCGCTTAAGCATGGATTTAAAATCAAGGTCTTGCATAATCAAATAGGTTTCTTTGTTGAATGGTAAACAATATTCACAATCAGATAGAGAACAATCAAGTTCAACATCAAGCTTGATGGTTGCTAATTGTTTTGATAAATATGCCATTTCTTTGTTTTCAACAAGTTTTGTTTGAGTTCCTTTTGCAAGAGAATTCAAATTTTCATAGATGTTATCTAAATTTCCATACTCAGCAATCAGTTTGTTAGCACCAACTTTTCCAATTCCAGCAACTCCAGGTATGTTGTCTGAACTATCTCCCATAATGGCTTTTAATTCAATCACTTGATAAGGTTCCAAATTGAATTCAGATTTTAGAACGTCGGGTGTCACTTTCAAAACGTTGCTTATTCCTTTTTGTGTGAGCCAAACAGTTGTGTTGCTGTTAACAAGTTGGAGAAGGTCTTTATCTCCAGAAATCAAAATAAACTCTTCGTTAAATTTTCTGGTTAAAGTTCCAACAATGTCATCAGCTTCAATTTCTGCTTTTTCCAAAGTTAAAATTCCCATTGTTTTCAAGAGATGCTTAAGGTCTAACAATTGAGCATGTAAATCTTCTGGCATTGGCCCACGAGTGCCTTTATATTCAGCAAACATGTCATGTCTGAAAGTATGTTTCCCTGCATCAAAAACACAAACTAAATATTTAGGTTTTTCGCTTGTGATAACGCTTAACATCATGTTGATAAAGCCATAAACTGCGCCACAAGGTTTTCCAGATAGACTTTTGAGCATTGGCATGCCATAGTAAGCGCGATTAATTAAACTATTTCCGTCTATAATAACAAATTTTTCCATGTGACTATTATAACCAAAAATAAAAATTTTTCAAAATAAAAAGCGACTGTTTTTATGAGTCGCTTAAGGTAATTGTTTAAATTTCATTTGATAAATTGCTTAGGTCGTCATTAGGAAGATATGATAAAAGTTTTTCTTTATATTCATCGTAAACTTGAATTACGGCATTTAGTTTGTTTTCAAAAATTTCTTCTTTGCAAAGCTTATCAGTTTTGCCTTTTCTAGACTCTGAAATTATTTCATCTCTTCGTTGTTTCATTTCTTCCAAATATGGAATTTCATTAACAACAGTTTTAGACATTCTGCTAGATTGCAAATGCTTATGAGTTAAGCCATACATCTTAAGTAGTTCAGAAATGCTAATTCCCATTTGATATGCCTTTCTCACAATTTTGCTATGATCGCTGTTGCTAATGTTTTTAACAACGACAACTCCATCTGGGCGCTGTGCTTTAATTCTTGCAATGGTTTGAGAGATGTCAATGTCTGGAGTCCTTGTGTCTTTAAACCTATGTTCAACATCACCAAGACCAAATATATCCAACCATTCTTGTTTGCTGAATCTCAACTCACTGCCATCACTATAATATCTTGTTAAATATTCAAAAGCATTGTAGACTTTTGGGTGATCTCTTTTAATTCCAATGAAAGTGCCATAAGTTTTTGCATGGTTTTCAAGAAGTCGTTGAGTGTATGCAATTTTGTCAACCGAAATGGTGTAGTTAGTTAATTTTTTGTCGCATAACAGACAAATGATGAAATAGTAAGGAACTCCGTAAGTTATGGCAATGTCTTTAACAGAAGCATGTAATTTGTCTGACTTATATGAATCAATATATCCATCTTTATCTTCAAAATCTTTTAATTTTTCCAAACTTATGCATCGAAAATAAGCATCGGAAAAATTTTTATACCCCAAATCTTTCATAATTTCTTCATGAGTTAAATGAGTTCCATTTCTTTTTAAAACTCTAGAGTAGGTTACCAATTTTTCGTAAAAAGGCAACTTTTTTCTGTCAATGTGAAAACTGCCACCTTGAGCTAAATATTTTTCAATCTCCTCAATTAATGAAGCTTTAACATCATCTGCATAT
This sequence comes from uncultured Lachnospiraceae bacterium, assembly GCA_964614965.1. Classification (GTDB taxonomy): domain Bacteria; phylum Bacillota; class Clostridia; order Christensenellales; family UBA1242; genus Onthoplasma. The sequence continues at coordinate 18,194 of CAZTNT010000010.1, forward strand.
TTTTGTTTTCTAGGATGTTTTAAAAAAGTGAATTTTTCTTCCAATGTTAAAATTTTACCATTGCTATTTTTAACACGTGAACTTTTAATGTATTTATATATTTCGTCTTTGGTTGTTAAGTTGTTAACATCACCACCTGACCTGACGAAATCGTCTAACATTTTTTTACCTTTATTATAAAATATTGAATTTTCAATCAAAATTATTAAACCCTCCAATACCCATATTGTAACATAAAAAATAGAATTTTACAATATTTTTCACAAAAAATGCTTGTCAAAATAGTGATTGTGTGATATAATTCAAATGTTAATAAGCCGGTGTGGCGAAATGGCAGACGCACAAGACTCAAAATCTTGCGAGGGCAACCTCGTGTCGGTTCGACCCCGACCACCGGCACCACAGAAATGCCTATAAAATAGATGTTTATGGGCATTTTTTGTTTTTTCTAAAAAGTTCGCTTGTTAAAAATATTTGTCTAACCAAGAGAATTTTTTTATGCTTTCACGCACAAGACTCTTTCAGTTTAAAACTGCCTGAAAAGGTCAAAAATAGGGTTTGTCTAACCAATTGTCTAACCAATTTCTAACTTTTTTTCATTTTTTACCCTATATTATAATATATTATATAGTTTTATATATTACCTTATTATATATAAAAAACAAGCCAAGCGAATGCTTGACCTGTTTTTTTTACAAAATATTATATTTTACAAAGTATCAATTCATATATCATTTTCACGATTTAAGGAATCAATATCTTCACAATTATATAATTTATAAAAAGTATTCATAAAGAAAGATTGTTTTTGAGTTAATCCATCAATTTTAGTATCTATTTTATAACTATCAAGTTTATTTTTCAAGGATTTGGAATATTTTCTTAAAATCTTCAAGCATTTTTGAGGATAGAGTGGATATAAATATTCAGCAGCAGAAGCTGAAACAACAATGTTATCATAGTCTAGCAACTTAATGAAAGCTAATAATCCTTCTTCTGTTGACAATAAAATTTTAACAGCTTTTGAAATTTCACTTGAAACTTTTTTTGCTAAATTGTAATCATGCTTCTCACCTTGAATAATTTTATCAGAGCTTTCATAGTCTTTTAAAAATAAAGAATGCTTAATAAACAATTCAATAACTTCATCTAAATTAATATCTTTCTTTATAGCCATATAATAGTTTCTCCTAATTGGTCAGCAAACATTTTCAATATTTCTAACCCTTTTGTATATTGTTGTTCATAAGGCAAAGTATTAATATATTGTCTAAACGTCATACCATCACTATATATCCTTGAATAATATCCTGATACCTTATGGTGTAAATTTTTAGAAATTGCAACTGTATTTTGTGAATTGTAAACTGTTGAACCAGCATTAATTCCTTTTGTTACTGTTTGTTGTTCAACAATATGATGCCATTCTCCATCTGGAACATAATCTGATGCTTTACCGTATTCCTTTTTAAAGGCATCATAAGTATCAAAACTTTTTACATTACTGCTTGGGTTTGCTTTTGGAAACAAAGATTTAATTGCAGATGTAATCTTATAAGCAGAGTATGATGATATAGCACCAACAGCAGTTCCAACACCTGCACAAATACCAACAGTTTCCCAATCAACTTCAC
>CAZTNT010000011.1:0-19371 GCA_964614965.1 uncultured Lachnospiraceae bacterium
GAACAAGATTTCTTGTGGGCTACGAAAAGAGGGTTTTACCCTCAAAATGAAAAACTACCAGATTATCTGGTGGATTTTTATTTTGCTATTTTAAATTAAGAGTGATAATTTAAACTCTTCCAACTAATTCATCAACACTTACTTTTAAATAGTCTGCAAGTTTAATCATGTTGTCGGCTAAAAGGTATTTATTCTTTCTAATTTTATCAAGATGACCATTAGATAAAATTTTATCGTTTAAAATATCTTTTTGTTTTACTTTTGAATTATCTAATACAAGTTTAAATTGATTTTTAAAAGGAGGAATACTATCATTAAAAACTTTTTCATCATTATCTGTTAACCCTAACAAATAATCAAGTGAACATTCAAAAAAATTCGACAACTTAATTAAAGTTGGAATTCTTGGCTTAGTGTTGCCATCTAACCATTCGTAAATGTTAGAATTATTTTTTAAACCTAAAAATTTCATTACTTTTTCAATGTCTTTAGGAGTTTTGATTAACTCATTTATTCTATTATAAAAATTACTCATTAATAGAATACTAACCAAATAAAAAAATTTATACATATTTACAATAATTGAGGGCTTTTTGTTTGACACTGATAAATTTATTTGTTAAAATTTAATTAAAGTTTAAAAACAAAGGAAAAACTATGGAGAATAAAAAAATAACGCATGAGGAAATGAAAGAAATAATTGAGAACATTCATCAAACAGAAGAATTTAAAAAGAAAAATCAAGAATTAATGGAAGAATTAAGTGTTTTTGATGAGGAATCTGAATATTCATCTGCAATTCAAGAAATTGAAAATAAAATGCAAAAGCTTTTAAAAAGAAAAATTGGATTATATGCTGATTTTTGTGAATATAAAAGTTTAATTTACAAACATATTTTAAAAGTTAAAGGTTTAAAAAAAGACTAGCAAGGTCTTTTTTTCTTGCACAAAAGAAATTTGCTAAAACAATTTGCAAAATTGATTTCATATGATATAATACATATAATAAGGGGTAATTATGAAAAAAAGTAATGCAGAAAGATTTTTAATAGCTTACAACAACATTGATTATGGCTTGCGCACTATCTATGGATTTAAACGTAGCATGTCATTTAGCGATGTTGTTCGTCGCAGTGTTGTTTTAAACTCTGTTGTTAGAAAATATGAGGATGATTTGATTGATTATGGCAGACTTAGAAATGCAATCGTGCATCAAGGAAACCATAAGTTTATCATTGCAGAACCGCATGATGATATTGTTGAAAATATTGAACGTTTGGCTGATTTAATCACTGAACCACCTCTTGCTGTTGATATGGTTGGAAACAAAGAAGTTATAACAATCAATTATGATATGAAACTTGCACACGCAATGGAATTAATTTATCGAACAGGGTATTCAAATTTGCCAACATATGAAGGGGACAAATTAATTGGTATCTTAAATGGTAGAAAGCTTATTGGTGTGTTGGGAGAAAAAGTTGGTTTAGGGCTCAATCTTGACACCTTTGTTAAAGAAACAACGGTTGCAGAAGTGTTGCCAAGCATGGGTGAGGACTATTACTTCATGCTTGCAGATCAAAAACTTACAATTGATAATGCAATGAACTTTTTTGAAAATAACCGCAAATTGCTCATTATTTTAATAACAAAAGATGGAAAAGATACAGGAAAGCCATTGAAAATTATTTCAAATGCTGATATAATAGACATGAAAAAAATATTGGATGTATATTAATGAAAATTGCAAATGAATGGAAAGATTATGTTGTGTTGTCCACTGCCAATGGTGAAAAAATGGAAAAAATTGGTGGATTCACTTTTTTGCGTCCAGATCCTCAAGTGATTTGGCACACAGATAAACAGCTTTCAACCAAAGTTGACGCGTGTTATAAAAGAACGGAGAATAAGTCTGGTGAGTGGAAGCTTAATCCTAAAATGCCAAAAAGTTTTGTTATCAAAAGGAAAGATTTAAAATTCCATATTGAACCAATGAGTTTCAAACATATTTGCTTATTTCCAGAACAAGCTGTGAATTGGGACATTATGTCTGATTTAATAAAAAAACAAAAACGTGAAATCAAAGTTCTCAATTTGTTTGCTTACACTGGTGGAGCAAGCGTTGCATGCGCTATGGCTGGAGCTAAAGTAACTCATGTTGATGCTGCTAAGAGCATGATTGATATTGCAAAAATCAATGCCAATTTAAACGGAATTGACAATATTCGTTACATTTTGGATGATTGTCAAAAGTTTGTTGAGCGTGAAATTCGTCGTGGAAACAAATATGATGCGATAATCATGGATCCTCCTTCATTTGGCAGAGGTCCAAAAGGTGAAACATGGAAGATTGAAGAAAACATTTTTGAATTTGTGCGCTTGTGCGGGCGTGTTTTAAGTGATAAGCCACTTTTTGTGCTTATCAACTCTTACACAACAGGTTTGCAACCAACAGTTATGTCAAACATCTTAAATTCAACAATTGCAGGCGGAAAAACTGAGGCTTATGAAGTTGGACTTCCAACAGAAGAAGACGGAGTTGTTTTGCCATGTGGATGTAGTGCCATCAAGATGTTTTAAAAAGTTGCCACTCGCTTAACGCTTGCGCTAAGTCGCTCGGGCAATTATTTTAAAACATAAAAAATAAGCGATAGAGATATTTGTCATTCTGAGAGGAGTCAGCGGTATGCAAGCATCCTTCGCTGTCATCCTGAGAGGAGTCGAAGGATCTCAAGTTTTTAGATGATAAAAAATATTAAAGGAAAAAAATAATTTATGCTAGAACCAAATATAATTTATGAAGATAATCATGTGATTGTGGTGATTAAGCCACATAATGTTTCAGTCCAAGAAGATGATAGTAATGACCTAGACATGTTAACAATCATCAAAGAATTTTTGAAAAAGAGAGATAACAAGCCAGGAAATGTTTTTTTAGGGTTGGTTCACAGACTTGACCGTCCAACTGGCGGAGTTATGGTGTTTGCAAAAACAAGCAAATCTGCAAGCAGACTTAGCAAGGAATTAAAAGATAAGAAATTGTCAAAGCATTACCTATGTGTTGTTAACGGCAAACCGCAACTTGCTTCAAATAGGCTTATTACATATCTTAAAAAAGATGAGAAAACAAACACTGTAAGAATTGCGCCAAAGCTTGAAGAAGGAAGCAAAGAAGCAATTCTAGATTATGCTGTTTTGGAAACAAAAAACAAATATTCTTTAATTGATGTCAATTTAATTACTGGAAGAAGTCATCAAATTCGTGTTCAAATGTCAAGCCAATTGAATTGTCCGATTTTTGGAGATTTTAAGTATGGAGATAAGGAACATGGTGGAAACTTAGCTCTTTGGGCTTACGAACTTTCTTTTGTTCATCCAACAACAAAAGAAAACATGCGTTTTGCTGTTGCTCCAGATTTTAGCAATCCAGCATTCAAACTTTTTGAAAAAGTAATAGAACAAAAAATCAAATAAAATTTACGAAAAATGAAATGAAAATTCATTTTTCTTTTTTTAGAAAACTTAAAATCTTCTATTTTATAGATAAAAATCTTAATTTTTAACATATTTTACATAAATTTTTTACAATATTTGAATTTTTATATATTTTTTTGAAATTTTATGTTAAAATGCTTTTAAGAATTTGATATTTTGCTGGACTAACAAAATTAAAAAAAGTTTAAAGAATTTTGCAAAAAGGTATTGACTATAATCGAAAAAGGTGCTAAAAGAATACCAACAAGCATTTATGGATTTACAAATTGTAAAGGAGAAAAGAATGAACAAATTAGCAGTTTATGAATTAGGAGTTAATGATATTAAGTTAACAATTTATAAGTACACACCAAATGGATTCTTTGCTCAAGAATCTCAAATTGTCGAACCAGTGAAACTTACTCAAGATATGGAAAGGGATGGTTACATTAAACCAATTAGAATTCAAGAAACGATTAACGTTTTAAAATGTTTTAGAAGAATTGTTGATGGTGCAAAAATTGATAACTACATTTGCTATGCAGCTCCAGTTATTGCAACAGCAAGAAACCAAATTGCATTCTTAGATGAAATTTATAAAACTGTGTCATTGTATTTTAAAGTTTTAACAACAGAAGAGCAAGTTTCTGCTTTGCACAATGCAATCATGTATTCTTTTTCGATGACTCGTGGAGTGATTATGCAGGTTGGTGATCATTCAACAGAACTTATTCGTTTTAATCGTAGAGTTGTAACAAACAGTGTTTCAATTCCTATTGGAACTGTCACTTTGCTTGAAAAGGTTAAAGAAAAATCAATGTCTGAACGTATGGATAAAGTTGTTGAAATAATGACAGCTGAATTCAAAAAATGTGATTGGCTTTATAATCTTGATGAAGAAAGTGATTTTATTGGTGTTGGTGAAGTTTTCGAGGCAATTGGAAAACTTTCAAGAAAATCAAGTCGTTACCCAATGGAGAATGCTCATAACTATGAAATCACAACCGAAAGTTTCCAAAATGTCTACAATTTAATTCGTGGTCTTGATCTCGACAAAGCAAAGAAACTAAAAGGCATTTCAGATAAGCGTGCAGACGTGATTGCAATAGGAATGGCCGTTGCAAAAGTTGCGTATAACGAATTCGTTAGAAATGCAGTTAAAGTTTCAATAAATGGAGAGATGTATGGTATTGTTGCCAAAAATCTACTTGGACAAACTGGCGAAAAACCTTTGCTTGATATTTTAGGTTATTCATTAAGTGCAATCAATGAATTCTCTCAAACAAACACTAACGTTGATAATAACTATTCTTTAGCAGTGATTTTATACAAACAATTAAAAGTTCTTCATAAATTGACTAGACCTTACGTTAAAGTTTTAAGAATTGCTGCAAGTATGTGTAACAGTGGAAAAATAATTTCATGTGAGAACTATCAAAAAAATAGTTTCCCAGTAATTCTCAATAGCAACATTTATGGTGCTAGTCACAAAGATATTGTTTTAGCAGCTTTTGTTGCAAGCAGTCAAAATGTGGACGATTTCAGTTTGAATGATTGGGTTAGATATAAAGATTTGGTTACAGATGAAGATATGGATGCTGTTAAAAAACTCGCAATTATCATCAAAATGGCAAGCATGATGAACATCACAAACTCAAATGCAATTAAAGATGTTGCTTGTGATGTGTTGGGAGACACTGTGATTTTAAAAACTGAAGTTGAAAAAGATGCAACTTTAGAAATAAGTCAGGCAATGTCAATTGCGGGAGACTTTAGAAAAGTTTACGGCAAAAATTTACAAATTCTGTAAGAATTTTAAATTTTGCCAATTTCTTAGAAAGAAATTCCAATAATTTACAAATTCTATAAAAAAATTTATTAAAAAAAGAAATTGTAATAACTTGCAAATTTTCAAAAATTACGTTAACATAAGTTAAACGGGGGGAATTATGTTTAATGTTGACTTGGCAATAAAATTTGGAAGCAACGAGATTGTTGTTTTCAGAAAAGGTTTTGGTATTGTTGAAAAAGTTCCTGCTTATCTTGCTGTTGTTGAAAACGGGAAGAATATTAAAGTTAAAGCGACAGGAAAAGAAGCTGAAAAATTGTTTCATTCAAAGTCTAGCGATGTAACTGTTTATCAACCAATTGTGAATAGTGAAGTTGTGAATGAAAAAATGGCATCTATGTTGCTGGAAGAAATCATTAAAGATGTGATACCAGATAAATTTTTGTTAACAAACATAAGTTTGTTGGTTGCTGTTCCTTGTGCATTAAATGAAAATCAACTCACAAAAATCAAAAGAGTGTTGCATGTTGCAGGCGTTAACAAAATTGCATTTGTTCAAAATGGAGTTTGTGCTAGGGCAAATCTTGATATCGACACACATGCAAGAATAATGGTTGTTGATATTGGTAAATTTATAACAGACATCTCAGTTATGAATGATTATAATTTTGATTTCGGAAGAATGTATTTCATTGGTGGGGAAAATATGGATGAAAGTTTAACTTCATTCATTCAAGATAATTATAATCTAGAAGTTAGCAACATGACAAGCGAAGCGATAAAAAATGAAGTTGCATCTCTTTATGATAGAGACCTTTATAGAACTGAATATATCGGCATTGATGAGAGCAATAAATTTTCGAAGCATGAAATAACAGCAAGTGAAGTGAAAGTTGCAATTGTTAATTTGTATGATAAGATTTTTGAATTGATAAACAATGTTCTTCATGAATTGCCAAAAGATATTCTTGCAGATATTTATAATAATGGCATTATGTTTGTGGGTGGTGCAAGTAAAATAGCAGGACTATATGAATATGCACGCAAGAAACTCGATCTTCCAATAATTGTTCCAGATGATCCTCAAGATGCGGTTATATTAGGGGCTGGAAAGCTCTTAAATTCAGGAAATGAATTTTTGAAAATAAATTTATAAAATAGGCGAAGAAAACTTCTTCGCTTTTTCTTTTCAATAAAAACGTCTAATATTGGCGAAGATGAAAATTAATGAGATTTTCTATTCGCTTTTTTCATCTTGTTTGGTATGATATAAAAAATTGGAGGCATTATGTCAAGAGTGATTGTATTAACATCTGGAAAAGGTGGGGTTGGAAAAACAACAGTAACCGCCAACCTTGGAATGCATTTGGCAAGCAAAAATTATCGTGTGTGTATGATTGACATGGATATTGGGCTCAATAACCTTGATGTGGTGATGAACATGGAAGATAGGGTGCTTTATACAATGATTGATGTTATTGAGCATAAATGCCGACTTAAGGAAGCCCTTGTTCAAGATGATTATTTTCCTTTGCTTTACATATTATCTAGTGGTGGATTAAATCAAAATTTATCCATTCAAATTTCAAAAATAAAAGAAATAATAGCAGATTTAACAAATTTATTTGATTTTGTGCTTATTGACTGTCCAGCGGGAATTGATGCTGGTTTTAAGCGTGCAGTAAGTTGTGCTGATGAAGCATTGGTGATAACCACTCCACATCTAAGCAGTGTTCGAGATGCAGATAAGGTTGTTACAATTCTTTCTAGTTACAACATAACAAACAAAAGGTTTGTAATAAATCGTGCTCGTGGGGATTTAATTCAAGATAAAGTCATGATTGATGTTTACGACATTGGAAAAGCTCTTGGAATTGATTTTGGTGGGGTAATACCAGAAGATGACAAAATTATTGTGAGCACAAGCGATAACATTAAAAATCAAAAAATTGCATGCAATCGTGCGTTTGATATTCTTGCTAACAACATAATTCATAATGAAAAGAAAATGTTTGATTGTACGTATAAATATAAGGGATTTATTGGCTCAATTAAAAAACTTCTTAAAAGGAGTGTTTAATGGACTTAAAAAAAAGATTAAACCTTGTAATTCAAAAAGATAAAGTCAACAATCCAAAATATTTAATTAATGTAATTAAATCCGATTTTTACTACCTCATTAACAACTATTTTGAAGTGGATTTTGATGATATTGAAATTGAGATAAAAGTTGAAAAAGATAAATATGAAATAGCAATCAACTGCAAAGGCGACCGCATGAAATTGATGCAAACGTTGCCAAATTAAAGTTGAATATTGTTCAAAAAATAAAAATTCAAGGCTTCTTTATGATAAGGTAAAGGAAGTAAGTCTTTTGCTTTTTCTATTTCGATCCATTCAGTTGTATGACCATCTTCAGTTGGAGTTGTTTGATTGAAAAAATCAATTTCAACTTCAAATACATTAACTTTTGATTCCATTGGGTACTTGCCAGCAGCCATCCAAAAACAATCAACGCACACTAATGGTTTAATACTTGTGATGCTAAATCCGGCTTCTTCAACAAATTCTCTTTTCAAGCATTCTTCGTAAGTTTCATTTTTTTCAATTCCACCACCAACTAAAGAATATTGGTTATTCTTTTTAACCAATAAAATTTGTCCATCTTTAACAACAATTCCAAAACAAGTTTCTCTAAAATCATATTTTGAATCAAATTTTTTTCCAATAGTGATTGTTTTCATTCTTAACCTCAAAGTTATTCTATCAATTTTATAAAATTATGTAAAGATTTTTTAAAATATGATTTTTCATAAATATTTTATTTTATCAATATAATAAAGCATGAAAAAATTTAAGGTTGGGACAAGCTTAATTCTTCTGATTTTATTAGGGATTTTAACAAATCGTGTAGGATTGATTGTTAACTATATGTTAGCGCTAACATTACACGAACTAGCGCATGTGTGGGTGGCGGTAAAAAATGGCTATTCCTTAAAACTAATTAAGTTTGACACGTTCGGTATGTCTGTTGAATTAAACGAAACAATTGATGATAAGGATTCCTTCAAAATCAATGTTGCTGGTCCCGTTTTTAATTTAATGTTAAGTGTTGTTTGCATGGCGCTATATTGGTTAGTTCCAACAAGTTACTATTATTTAAACACTTTTTGTTTTGCAAATTTAATTTTGGCAATATTTAATCTTCTTCCTGTCTATCCACTTGATGGTGGAAAGATTTTTCGTGGCATGATAAAGAGTGACAAAGTTTATAAAATATTAGATTGTGTAATAAGATATTCACTTGCAATATTGTTCATATGTGCCTTTGTTATGAGTTGCTTTAAAATGCCAAATTTTATGATGCTAATTATGGCGGTGTTCTTCCTTACCAGCAAAGGAAAACAAACACCCACAATGTCAATTTTCAAAATAAAATCCAACAAAAGTTTTGATAAGGTCATTATTTTAAAAGTTGAAGAAACTGAAACGCTTTTTAATCTCATAAAACAAATAAAACAGCATCATTACACAATCTTTTACGTTCCAAAATTGAACAAATACTTTGATGAAGATAATATTATTGAATTGTCACTTAAGCACCCACTTACTACAATTTTAAATGAGATAAGATAAATGAATCAAGGAAGTAAACGAATTGCTTTGTTGTCATTCAGAGTGGGGCGAAGGATCCCCTAAACGAAGTGATAAATTAAATAAATTTTCTTTAACCTGTTGACAAAAGGTTTTGGATTTGGTATAATACCCGCGTAGTACCACGTTGAAAAGGTTTCAAAAATCGCAAGATTACCTTAAGAGTGAGTCTTTATAGGAGGTAACTAATGTACGCAATCGCACAAATTTCAGGAAAACAATTTAAAGTTGAAGTTGGCAACACTATTGTGGTTGACAGATTAAATGCAGAAGTTGGGGACGTTGTGGATTTCCCAGTTATGCTTACTGTTGATGGAAGCAAAGTTAAAGCTGGCACACCTGTGATTAAAGATGTAGTTGTTAAGGCAAAAGTTGTTGCTCACGTTCAAGACAAAAAGATTACAGTTTACAAGTATAAACCTAAAAAGAACGAACGTAAGAAACAAGGTCACAGACAACCATACACCAAGATTACAATCGAAAGTATAGGTTAATATGATTAATATCTTGATTTTAAAAGATAATCAAAAAAACATTAAATTCATTGAAGCAACGGGTCATTCTGGTTATGCAGAAGAAGGATCAGATATTGTTTGCAGTGCTGTTTCAACCCTTATGCAATCACTTGCAGTGGGTTTAACAGAAGTAATCAACATGTCACCAAAAATCATTATAGATGAAACAATTCCACATATGTGCATAAATTTGTTAGATGGTGAAAGTTCAAGTTTAACGAAAGCGGGAATGGAAAATGTTCAAACATTAATGCAAACAACAGTGTTGTCATTAAGGCAAGTTGCAAATGAATTTAATAGACACATTAAAATAAAGGAGAAGCAAGTATGATTAAGTTTAATATTCAATTATTTGCCCATAAAAAAGGTGGCGGTAGCACCAAAAATGGTAGAGATAGTGAATCAAAACGTCTTGGTGTGAAAACTGGTGATGGACAATTCGTTCATGCTGGTGCAATTATCGTTCGTCAAAGAGGCACAAAAATTTATCCTTCAACAAATGTTGGCTGTGGTAAAGATTACACATTGTTTGCTTTAATCGATGGTATCGTTCGTTTCAAGAAAGATGGCCGTGGTAGAAAAGTTGCAACTGTTGAAGCAAAAATCTAATAAAAATATGAAAAAAAGAACTGATTTACTCAGTTCTTTTTTAGTTCAAAAATCTTCTGTCGAATTTTGCTTTGCATTGGAAGATGATTGTGAGCATAATGTCCAAAATGTAAAGAATCGAAAATATTAAAATTACCAAGAAGTGTGATTTGAACCATGCAATTGATGAAAGAAGACCGATTGTGATAACCAACGCAATTATGCAGGCAATCAAATTATATTTCAACACAGGTGTTTTAGTTTTCATGCTTTTGTTTATTTCACTATTTTCAACACTAATATTTTTGCTCATTTCAGGGTCTAATTCGAACAATCTATTTCCTAAATGTGAAGAAATTAGATTAATTGATAATTCTTGCGGAATAAATTGCAGTTTTGGGCTAACTAAGCTATCTTTCACTTTAAATAAAGACTTTACGTATACATTATATGCTGAATTGCACACTTGTTCAATAATGTTATATTGAGGCATCAAGCTTACAATTTTTGTTTTGGTTCCAATGGCGTTGGTAAATCTAGTTAACAACTTATCGTCAAATTTTAAACTTGAATAACAAATTAGCAAATCATCAACTTCCGATTTCAAAAGCATGGTGTGGATGATGGACGTTAAATTTTTGTAATAAATTGCGTTTGGAATGAAGCCGTAAGTTTTAAACAATTCAACCAAATCCGCGCGAACAACATAAAGGATATTGTCTCCAAAACGATTTTTGATTAAATTGATTTTTTGAGTAAGTTCACTGATGCTGTCAACAACATAAACAATTTTCATATTTAACCCCTATTGTTTTCATTATACAATATTTTAACCAAATTTAAAAACAATTTGTCGTTAATTGTTAAATTTATTTGTGTTTTAATAAAATTATGTTATCATAATAATATAATAAGGGGTAGAAATGAAACAGGTTAAAATGTTAAAGGATGCAAATAAGAACAATTATATTGTTCCAGCATTTAATTTTGCTAATTTTGAAATTTTAAGGGGTTTGGTTGAAGCGTGTGTTGAAACTAAGTCGCCAGTTATTTTGCAGATTAGCGAAAGTGCACTTAATTATTTCACAGATGACATCATGTATGGAATTGTTCAGGCAATGAAAAAAATCAAGTTACCAATTTCAATCCATCTTGACCATGGAAAAGATTTTGAAATTGTTAAACGAGTTATTAAACTTGGCTTTGATAGCGTTATGATTGATGGTTCAACACTTCCATTTAAGGAAAATGTTAAGCTTACAAAGAAAGTTGTGACATATGCTCATAAGTTCAATGTTTCAGTTGAGGGCGAACTTGGTGTTCTTGCAATTTCAAATGATGACGGATTATTGAGTGATGGAGAGAGATTTACAAATCCAAAACAGGCAAAAGAATTTGTTGAACTCACCGGTGTGGATTCGCTTGCTGTTTCAATTGGAACAAATCATGGTGTCAATAAATATGTTGGTGAGCCCAAAATTAGATATGACATATTAAAACAAATAGAAAAAGAAATTCCAAACACTCCAATTGTTTTGCATGGAGCATCATTAATTGATCAAGAATATGTTGAAAACATCAATAATCATGGCGGATTTATAAAAAAATCAGCTGGGAATAAAGACTTATTAAAAAATGCATATAAAACAAACATAGCAAAAATTAATATGGATACTGATTTCCGCCTAGCTTACACTTCTGCTGTTCGTGAATATATGGACACTTATGCAGATAAATATTGCCCAAGAACTTATGGAACAGCTGGGATTGCTGAAGTTAAAAAATGTGCAATTAATAGAATTAAAAAGATTTGCAAATCTAACGATAAAGCAATCAGGAGTGTTTAATATATGAAATGTGCAATACAACTAGTTTTTAGTGAAAAGGATCAAAATGCTTTAAATAAAATAAGAAACATTTTAGTTGCAAATGGAGTTCATGATGAAGCTGTTCCAATCAATCACATCTCATTAGCTGATATCGAAATTGAAGATGATCAATTGTCATTAGTAAAATCGATATTAGAAAAGTTCTCAAAAAATCATAAATCCTTAAATCTTGTTTTGTCTAGTGTTGGTTCGTTTATGACAAAAGAAAATGTTTTATTTCTTACTCCAACAATGACAGAAGACTTAATAAATTATAATGACGAACTAATAAATATTTTAACAAAAAATAATATACCTTGTGGTAAATACTACACAAAAAACAATTGGCAACCACATTGTACAATTTCAATAAGAATAACAGATAATGAATTGTTTGCTGGTTTTAAAACATTAAAGGAAAATAATATATTACCCATGATGATTACTGCAAATGCAATCGATTTGTTGTGTTATGATCCTAAACCATATAAAGAGTTGTTAAACTTTGAATTAAAATAATATAAAAAAAGACACTCGTCGGAAGTGTCTTTTTCGTTGATTAAGAATTTGTCTCAATTTCTGCGTTTTCAGTTGTTACTTGTTCTTTTTTCTTTTTATAGTAACCTTTTGGCTTTTTAATCATAATTCCCCAAAGAATAATTAATACTTGAAGAGGAATTCCAAGAACATAAATTGGCCAAATGTTAATATGCGTTGGAAGATAAATTTGAATTTGTAAACATGCAAGTGTTAGCCACAATAAAACGGTTAGAATAGGGAATAAGTAACGCATTCTACCCCAAATTGAGTTAAAGATAATCAACACAATCAAAGAAGCAACACCAGCCCACATAAAACTCATGTAATAGTTTAAATCAGCAAATAATTTTAGCAAAACAAACAAGATAGTTGCGCATAACCAAACCGCTCCAACACTAATGAGAGTTATCATTAAATGTGTTGAAAAAGCGTGAGGAGTGCGTTCTTTTTTTTGTTTTTTTGTTTGTTTTAATTCTACTTTTTGTGGAATTTCATCATTTTCCCTTGTTAAATCGTCTAAAGTTACGCCATAGAAACTTGCTAATTCACATAAAATTTCCACATTTGGTAAAGATTCCCCTTTTTCCCATTTGGAAATTGACTTGTCAGAGTAGTTAAATTTTTCTGCAACTTCCATTTGTGTTAATTTCATATCTTTACGAAGTTTAAGTAAATTTTTACCGATTATGGTATTAAAATCCTTATTTTCTTCCATTTTTACCTCATTTTAGGGCTAAATTTGCCCAAATGTAAACTTTTTATATTAAAATAATATCATATTAAAATAAATAAAGCAAATAAATTTACAAATTCTCTTAAAATTAGACCAAATAAAATCAACTCTCATAAAAGTAGAGTTGCTCTATTTTAAAGGGTTTCAACATTATAGTTAAAAATTGCAAATTCTATTGATAAAATGAGTATTTATTGTTAAGATACAATCAACAATAAGTTGAAAAACTTATTAAAATTTACAAAAGGAAATAAATAGGGGTTTATATATTTATGAAAAATTTAATATCAGTTATCATTCCATGTTATAACGCTGAAAATTGTTTGCCAATTTCTTTAAATAGTTTGCGTGAACAAAGTTATACGAATTTGGAAATTATTATAGTCAATGACGGAAGTAGGGACGGAACATTGGATATTGCAAAACAATTTGCAATGATCGATGATCGTATTCGTGTTATCTCTCAAGAAAATGCAGGTGTTTCAGTTGCAAGAAATAATGGTGTTTTGGCGGCAACTGGTGATTACATCATGTTCTTGGATGCTGACGATAATTACACAACTCCATTGGCAATCGAAAAGATGTATAATAAAATTGAAGAAACAGGTGCAGATATGTGCGTGTGTAATTTTACGCATCCTTGTTTTGAGCAACATACAAAAGGTGACCGAATTTTTGATATGTTAAACGAAAAAGACTTTTTAGAATTCTATCAAGACTTCTTTGTTTTGGGTGTTCCTTGGAACAAAATCACCAAAAGAGAATGTTTAACAGAAGCATTTGTGCCTGGTGTAAAATTCAATGAGGACGAATTATATAATCTTGATAACTTGCATAACATGAAGAAGATTGCTTTCACAGATGAAGTGTTGCATCATTATTATTGCGCACCATATAATCCAAACTTGCCAGCAAGTGCAGTTAATTCAATTTATTCTGAAGACTTTTTCTGGGAAAAGAAGAGCACAATCTGGCATATGGGAATGAAAAACCATGAATATAGAGTAAATTCATTAACAAAATTCTTTCCACGCAAAAAGGATGAATTGCAATATGTTAGAAGTTTTGATTTCTTCTTCTGGGATTTCTTCTTGATGGCTAAAAATAGAGTAAAAGAAGAACATATTGTTCATACTTGTAAAACAATTTTCGAAACTGAATTGTTCCAAAATACGTTAAAATCAAAAGAAAGATATGGTGTTGTTTTAACCGAAATAACTGATGAAAAAATTGAAAAGTATGTAAAACTTGCATATAATGCATTTATTGACATTAAAACATATAATAAAAAGTTGTCAATGACAAAGGTTTTTGCAGGATTATTTGGGTATTTTTTCTATAAATCAACAAAAAATATAAACACAGTTGATATTCTTGCAAAATCTCTTAAAGACTTTGAAGATTTGCGCACAGCAGAAGGTTATTACATTAAATCTTTGCTTGATATGTCGGAATTGAGTTCAAGAATGAATAATTGTGAGATATTAATGTTTGAAAAGAATATGGCTTCATGGAGAGGTGAAATGTAATATAAAAGTTTAGCATCAAGCTAAACTTTTTTCATATTTCCCTTGAGATAAATTTTATTTGAAATTGCTTGCAAATATAAACTAAATATTGTAATATAAAATTATCCATAAAGAGTGTGTGAGGGACAGCCCCGTTGACCACACAGCAACCTGAGTTATTCGTGGTGCTAAAGGCTGACTGATGGATAAATGCTAACCATCAGTACGATGGTTTTTTGTTTTTTAAAACTATTCTTTGTGGAAATATAACATAAGGAGAAACAATGAAAAAAATTATAACTAGTGAGTCCGTTAATATTGGACACCCAGACAAAACTTGCGACTACATTGCAGATTGCTTTTTAGATGAGGCGCTAAGTCAAGATCCAAATTCAATGATGGCTGTCGAGTGTGCCATTAAAGATAATAGACTTTTTGTCTATGGTGAAGCAACAACCAAAGCAAAAATAGATTATGAAAAAATTGCAAGAAACGCTCTTAAAGAAATTGGTTACACTCAAAAGTTTAAAATCATAAAACAAATTTCAATTCAAAGTCCAGAAATCAATAAGGCAGTTTTAGGCGAAGAAATTTGTGCAAATGATCAAGGAATGGCATATGGCTATGCAACGAATGAAACAAAAGAATTTATGCCACTTCCAATTATGGTTGCTCATAAACTAATGAAGAAGTATGATGAATATAGAAGATTAGGAGATAACTTCTTTGCAGATGCAAAATGTCAAGTTTCTGTTGAATATGATAAAGAGAAACCTGTTAGATTTACAACAATCCTTGTTTCCGCTTCTCATAATGAAAGATTGAACAATGATGAAATATATAAACTTATTGTAAAAAATGTTATTGAGCCTGTTCTTAAGGAATATAAGAATTTGGTTAAAGCTACTAAATATATCATTAATCCGAGTGGAAAGTTTACAATTTGGGGATCGTTTGGTGACAGCGGTTGCGTTGGAAGAAAAATTATTGTGGACACATACGGCGGTGTTGGCCGTGTTGGTGGCGGATGTTTTAGCAGTAAGAATGCAACAAAAATAGATAGAAGTGGTGCATATTATGCTAGATATGTTGCAAAAAATATTGTTGCGAACAATCTTGCGGAAAGGTGTGAAATTCAAGTTTCTTATGGAATTGGAATCGCTGAACCGCTTTCAATGTATATAGACACTTTTGGAACAGAAAAGGTTAAACTAGAAAAGATTTATAAATATGTTCAAGACAATTTCGATTTCCGCCCAACAAATATGATAAAGGAATTAGATTTATTAAAACCTATATATAAACACACTGCAAGTTTTGGTCACTTTGGTTGGGATGAATACACTTGGGAACAAATAAAAAAATAAATAATATTTAAGTAATAAAGATTTGCTTTATAAATCGTAATAAAAAAAGACACCATATCAATGGTGTCTTTTTGTGCCAACAATAATTTATGTTTACAAGTAATGATGAGAATGTTAAGTTATTGTGCAAGCAACAAAAGTTTATATTTTAGAAAATCTTTTGCTTACTTGTTAAATTTTATAAAAAATTTTTGTTAAACACTTGCCAAAACAAAATTAATATGTTAATATAACAAAGTAAATCGATATGCAGAGTTGGCTGAGCGGTCGAAAGCGGCGGTCTTGAAAGCTACTTGAAATCAAACAGTTTCTGTATGGGATTTATATTGCGGACATTTGGATAAATCCCTTATAAATAGGCATATTGCGGGCTTCGTGATGTCTAAATAGATGTTGCTAAATTATGGTAATGTCTAAACAAATGTCTAAAAAGTTTAATATGGATAAATTTGTGTAATCGCACAAAAATGTCTAATACGGAGAGTTGGCTGAGCGGTCGAAAGCGGTGGTCTTGAAAACCATTGAAGTGAGAGCTTCCTGGGGTTCGAATCCCTAACTCTCCGCCAATTAAAAGCACCAGATATGGTGCTTTTTTCTTGTTTTTAGGCACAATTATACTATATATTGATTTTAGAACCCCACCAAGCGAGCACAGAATTTTACTAAATGTCTAAAAAATTTTGCCTATTTTTCATTTAGACATTTGCTAATTTTTATCAAAAATCCAACAGTTTTTTGGTCTAAAAATGTCTAAAAGAATTTCTAACATTTTATCATACAGATTTTAGACAAATTTTAGACATCTCTATAACGCAAAAAAGAAGTGAGATTAATACATCTCACTATCTCTTTTTTTATTCAATAATGCTTCTTTCATCTTTATCAACCTATCAAGTTCTGCAAGTTCTTCATCAATATTTGGAATAGTTTGTTCCATTTCTATATCACGAGTCCTAGTGTTATCCCTATGCTTATAGCTATTAAGCAAGAAGATTAAAGTAATTTGTTTTAGATTGATAATATATTAAAGGTATCGAATTCGATACGGTTAAATTTTTAATATACTCGAAAGTGAGCACAATAAAATAAATGTAACCGATATCGGTAAGTTTAAAAGGGGTCGAAAATGACCCCTTTAAATTAAATATGTTGAATTTGCAATATTAAAACCACTCGAAATCGAAGGGTTTGACTAAATTTTAATGTCATACAAAGGTTGAAAAAGAGAAAATATGTTGTACAATAAAGTAAAATACACTTTTATTTTAGGAAAAGTGTATTTTTTTATACTTAAATTTATGGAAAAAAGTGTAAAAAAGTATTGCGTTTTTTATATGAAAAGTGTATTATATATTCAATAAAAGGAGAAATATAGGTATGTTGCATAGAAAAATTGAACAAACTATTGTAGATTATTTACAAAATGGCTCTAATAAAATTATGGTTATTGATGGAGCTAGACAAATTGGTAAATCATACATTATTAGATATGTTGGTAGCGAGCTATTAAAAAATAAGTTTACTAACTTTATTGAAATTAACTTTGTTGAAGATTCACTTGGGGATAAGTTATTTGAAAAGGTTAATAACAAAGAAGATTTCTATTTGCAATTAAGTATGATTGCTGGTGATAAAATGAAAGATAAAGATAATACACTTGTTTTTATTGATGAAATCCAACAATATCCACAATTCTTAACAATGTTAAAGTTTTTAAAACAAGATGATAGGTTTACTTATATTTGTAGTGGCTCGTTGCTTGGCGTGACCCTTGCAAAAACACCTTCTATTCCTATTGGGAGTATTGATGTTGTTCATATGTTCCCACTAGATTTTGAAGAGTTTTTGCTTGCAAATGGGTTTAATGACTATGCAATTAATTCTTTAAAAACAAAGTTTAAAAATCTTGAAAGTCTAGAAGAAACTACACATAATAAGGTTTTAGATTTATTTAAAAAGTATTTGCTTATTGGTGGATTGCCAGATGCGGTAAATAGTTTTATTGGTAGAAAGAATATTGTTGAAGTTCGTAAAATTCAAGCAGATATTTATGACTATTATGGTGATGATGCTAGCAAATATGATAAAGAACATAAATTAAAAATTAAACGTATTTACGATTTAATCCCTTCTAGTTTAGAAAACAAAAAGAAAAGAATTGTTATTCAAGATATTGAAAATGTTAAAGGTAAAAGATTTTCGAGTTATCAAGATGAGTTTGATTATTTAATCAATTCCGGTATTGCACTAGAAGTTAAAGCTTTATCCACACCAGTATTCCCACTTATTGAATCTAGTGGTAAAAATTTGTTAAAACTTTATCTAAATGATGTTGGTATTTTAACTAACATTTTATATAAGAACAATATTAAAGCAGTTCTTGATGATGAAAGAAGTATAAATTTAGGAACTGTGTATGAATCTGTTGTTGCTAGTGAATTAAAAGCTCACGGATACAACCTGTTCTATTATGACAATAAGGCAAATGGCGAAGTTGACTTTTTAATTGATGATTACAATAATCTTTCAGTTGTTCCTCTTGAAATCAAATCTGGAAAAGATTATACAATCCATAGCGCAATAAACAAATTCCTAGCAAACAAAGATTACAATGTTAAAAAGGGATATGTATTATCTAACGAACGCAAAATCTTTGAAAAAGATAGTATTATTTATTTACCAATTTATATGATTATGTTTTTCTAGTAATAAGATAACCAACATTTATAAAATTTCTAATAGTTTAAATTATAGAAAGTGTCACCTGTGTTGACACTTTTTAATCTCTCAGCGTGCGTGTATATAATAGGTAGCAAAAAGCACTCCAAACCAGAGTGCTTTTACATTTCTATATCTTCTTTTTGTTTTGTAAATCTTTTCTTAACAGAGTAAGCAAATGCTATAAGGTAGTCCACATCGTGTTTATCTTTTTCAAACTCACTTAACATAAAATCTCCAATATCTTCAACAGAGTTTATATTTAGGAGTGAGAGAAAATCTTAATGCTTGCATTAAAAAATTTGAAATCACGTCGCAAATATATCGTAGATATAACATAAACACATTCTTTATATCTTGTTTTCTTTTCGTCTTTGGTGCAAACATATTTATTGTTTTCTTCAAATATATATAATTTCAATTTTAATCTCCTTTGTAATCTAAAATAATCAAAACATTGGCTGTTTTGAAACTGACGGGGTGTTCTAATAGAGTTCTAAAAAAATGCTCATTTTTTTGAGCAATCTTACATAATCGTTAACAATCTTTGATGATATTTGCATAATCTTTATTAAGAAACTAATTGTCAGTTTTTCCCTTTATTTCTAGGGAAAAGA
>CAZTNT010000012.1:0-18839 GCA_964614965.1 uncultured Lachnospiraceae bacterium
CCGTATCTGCGTTCCAGCATCCACTTCAGCCCACGGAAGGCGATGGCAGGCTCCGGGGAGTGTATCTCCCTAAAGACTGGTGCTGTTAGTTACAATAAAAAAATTAAAAAAAATCTTAAAATCATTTGTTTTTTTATGTTAAAAAGTATATTATAAAAATAATAAGAGAAATTATTTCTCAAAAAAAGGGGTGAAAAAATGACAAAAGTAGTTCAAATTGGTTGTGGTAAAATGAGTTTATACACAATGCGCTATGTTATGGAAAAGGGTGGCAAAGTTGTTGCAGGCTTTGACATTAATCCAGACATTTTAGGAAAAGACATTAATGTTATTTTAGGTGGCACAAAAAAATATAAAGCAAATATCTATCATGTTAATGAACTTGAAGAAAAGTTGAAAGAACTTAAACCAGATGTTGCAATTGTAACAACAATGAGTTTATTCAGAGATTGTTATGATGTTCTCATGACTTGTGCAAAATGTGGTGTCAATGCAATCACAACTTGTGAAGAAGCGTTCTATCCAATGAATTCTTCTCCAAAGATGACAAAAGAAATTGATAAGGTTGCAAAGAAAAATAATTGTACAATCACAGGTTCTGGTTATCAAGACGTAAGCTGGGGAAGCTTGATCACAGCTTTAACAGGCACAACTCACAAGATTGTTAAAATCAAAGGTAGCAGTTCATATAATGTTGAAGACTATGGAATTGCTCTTGCAAAAGCACATGGTGCAGGTTTAACTTTGGAAGAATTTGACAAAGAGGTTGCATCTGCTGACAGAATGAGTGAAAAGAAACGCCAACAAATCATTGATAAAGGTGAATTTAATCCTTCATATATGTGGAACGTTAATGGCTGGCTTGCAGAATATCTTGGTTTGCATGTTGAAAGTCAAACTCAAAAATGTGTTCCTCATGTTGCTAAAAAGAATTTAAATTCAACAACTCTTGGTATGGTTGTTAAAAAAGGTATGGCAACAGGAATGAGTGCCGTGGTTACAACAACAACCAAAGAAGGCGTTGTAATTGAAAGCGAATGTATCGGTAAAGTTTATGCTCCAGACGAATTCGATTCTAACACTTGGACAGTTGAAGGAGAACCAATAACAACTGTAACAGTAAATCGTCCAGCAACAGTTGAAATGACTTGCGCAAGCATTGTTAACCGTATTCCAGACTTAATCAAAGCGCCAGCAGGTTACGTTCCAACTTGCAGAATGGGTGACATCACTTATAAAGCAAAAATCTAGTTTGTTTGTTGCCACTCACTTAACGGTTTAATTTTAAGGGTTAACAAGACCTTAAAATTAAACTCTAAGTTGTTCGGACAATCAACTTCACTATAGGAATAAGCGGATAATTTATATTATGTCATACCGAGCGGAGCAACTTGTTGCGAAGTCGAGCGTATCTCAATAACGAGTTTACGAGTTGAGATAACAAGAAGCAACTTGTTGCGAAGTCGAGCGTATCTCAATAACGAGTTTACGAGTTGAGATAACAAGAAGCAACTTGTTGCGAAGTCGAGCGTATCTCATAAACAAAGTGAATAAAAATCCACCAGATAATCTGGTGGATTTTTATTATGTGATATACAATTATAATTATTTTCTTAATCTAACAATTCTTCATATGAAGCATTTAAAATTTCTTTAAGTTTTGTGAGAATTGCAAGAGAAGGTTCGCTGTAACCCAATTCCCAATGACTAATTGTTTTGAAACTAACATTTAATTTCTCAGCTAATTGTTGCTGAGACATATTTTTTAGTTTCCTTAAATTTTTTAAATTATCTTTAAACATTATAGATATTATTCTCAAAAAATGAGAAATTTTGTTGACATTCTCAAAAATTGAGAGTATAATAAAAATATTAAACACAAAAGGAGGAAAGAAAAGTGAGAGAAAAAAACAAAAAAATATTAAAAGGATTAGGAGTTAGCGCATTATGTCTTAGTGGTGGATTAATGTTTGCTGGTTGTTCATCAATTGAATTTAGCCAAGAGCAAATAGATAAAATTATGTACACAGTTGATAGTAGTGATAAGTTTATGCAAGACACCTTGGATTTGCTAGAAAAACAAAATAATCAGTTAAACATGGAGCAGGCTTGGAATTTATATGAGTTAGCACAAACAAGATTATTACTTAATGATGACAATATCATTAATAATATGAAAGTTAGCGTGGAATTTGTTGCTCCAAATGGGGAATCAGGAGTTTCGAATATGTTCTCTTATGAGACATCAACAAATGGACTTATTTTTGCTACTGTTGGTGATGGTTGGCATAGAGTTAATTATGTTGAATATGGTTATATGTATAGATATTATTATGATGTTGAGCATGGAACAAGTAAGTATAAACTTGATGAAGTTGATTCGGATGGAAGTGTTTTAATTGGAACAGATCTTCCTTATGCAAATTATATTAAATGCAGTCAAGATGATATGGTTGCTTGTAATATCTTAGCTAATGGAAATTATGAAATTACATTTATTTCAACTTGGACTGATGATCCTGACAATTATTTACAATTTGATTTGGTTAAAGTTGAAATTACACAAGATGCAAAATTTGTTTCTGAAAAAATTGTAACAGCAAATCAACTTTTAGAGACGGAATATAGAGAAAATTCACATTTCATAAGCAACGGTAAAACAACTGTAACTTATGAATATAATGTTGTAACAGATGAAGATGTTTTGCCAATCTTAAATGAAGCAAAAGCTGCAGAAGTTACACTAGAAGATTAAAACAAAAAGAGCCGGTTGGCTCTTTTTTTATCTAGTGTTTGTTGATTGTGGGCTTACTGCAGTTGGGAATAATTAAATATGTTTCGTAAACTCAACATATTTAGCTAACTTTTCCTTCGCCAGTAAATCCACTATCTCGTATTACTCGATTGAGGACTTACCGCCGTTGGGAAAAGTGGTAAATTAAACACTCCTGGGCAGATTTCGTCGCTTGTGAATGGGGTGCATGGTGGGATTGGACAATAGCCATAACTTGGAACAAGAACATCAACAACAGCAACAACTTTTAAAATTGTTGTTATGCATGCACTAATTGTAAAACCGCCAGTTTCTGCGTTAAATGTTGCACTTGCAATAACAACACTGCCAAATGCAATAACATCAATTGGAGTCAAACTTGGTTGAGGAACATAAAGTACAACATCCTGAGAAATTGTAACAGTTCCTGTTGCAGTTCCAGGTGTTCCATTGGCATCAGTGTAAGTTACAGTCACTGGGATGTTGATATCCGCTTGAACTCTGGCAAAGTTTGGTCTATCATCAAAACGTGTGACAATAAGGTTAGTTACTGTTGCACTGTTTCCTGCTGAACTTCCGCTAACAAAAGTGAGAGGAGTGACAGGATTTGCTGGATTAAAGTTTGTGAGAGTTAAAGAATAATTCTCGATTTGTGTTTGATTTAAGCACGCATCAAAAACTTTGGTTGCTTGAATGCAAATGCGTTCACAAAGTCCGTTGGTAACATTGTTTGTTTGGCCAGGGAAAATTCCAGGTCTAGCCTCTGTGTAAAAAGACATTAAAAATACCTCCTAAAAAACTATACAATATTATTTTATTCTATTTAATCTAATTTTGTGCAATGATATAATTTAATTTGACATATTTTTGTTTTTTTGCTAGATTTTAACTAGAAATAAAAGGATAATGGAAAAATGTTGTATATTTCAATTATTTTTATTGGAACATTAATTTCAGCGCTTTTGGGAGTGTTTGTAGGCGTTCCTTTTTCGGGCGTTAGCGAAAGCCGCGTTTTTGCAATCATAATTATTTCACTTTTGGTGCTTGTTGTGATTGATGCAGTTTGTGCGTTATTTGTTCGTTATTGTTTGCCAAAGAAAGTGTTTAATCCATTTTTGAAATTATATAACGTTGGGAAACGTGAACGCA
Source organism: uncultured Lachnospiraceae bacterium (assembly GCA_964614965.1). GTDB lineage: Bacteria > Bacillota > Clostridia > Christensenellales > UBA1242 > Onthoplasma. The sequence continues at coordinate 3,923 of CAZTNT010000012.1, forward strand.
AGTTCTATGAAAAAATTGGAATTAGAAAATGGAAAGATCGAATTCCTGAAGCAGGTCAGTTATTTGCCAATTTTTCTAAAACTGAAGTAGCAGACATGACAAACAACGAGTATGTGAAAAAATTCATGAGCGAAACAATTTATGCAGAAATCATGCATTGGTTGAGCATGTTATTTAGTTTCTTAATCATATTTATTGACCTAAGGTTAGCTTTAACTGTGGGGTTGCCGTTGATTATTGGAAATATGATTTTAAACATAATGCCAGTCATGGTTCAAAGATATAACCGACCAAAACTTATGGTTTTATATCAACGCAATGAACGAATGAAAAACAAAGAAATCAAACAAGATAATTAAAAGGAAAATAATGAAAATCTTTTCAATTTCAGATTTGCATCTTGACGTAAACAATTCAAAGCCGATGGACATATTCGGACCTGTTTGGCATGACTATTTAGATAAAATTGTTGACGATTGGAACAATAAGGTTACTGACGAAGATGTTGTGATTTTAGCTGGAGATTATTCTTGGGCAATGAAACTCGAAGAAGTGACCCCTGATTTTGAATTTTTAAATTCACTAAAAGGTACAAAAATAATAATTCGCGGAAATCATGATTATTGGTGGAGTAGTTTAAGTAAGGTTAGAGAAAAACTTCCACCAAAAACCTATGCTCTTCAAAATGACGCAATCAAAATTGGTGATTATATCTTTTGTGGAAATCGTGGCTGGCTTATTCCAGAAGGGAAATTCAACACCGACGAAAATCAAAAGATATATGCTCGAGAAGTAATTAGAGCAGACTTGTCACTTAAGGCAGCAAAAAAACTTCAAACAAACAACGAAAAAATCGTATTTATCACACACTATCCACCATTTAACAACAAAGTTGAGCCAAGTGAATATACTCGCTTGTTGGAAGAAAACGGCGTTAGCATTGTCGTTTTTGGACACCTTCATGGTTACGTTAACCCTAAAATGTTGTATAACGAAATTAATGGCGTGAAATACTATTTAACCAGTTGTGATGCAGTGAAAAACCAATTGGTTGAAATTAAAGAATAAAAGGATTTTAAATTTGGAATTTAAACACATATCAGTTTTAAAAGAAGAAAGCATTGTTGGGCTACGCATTTTGCCTGACGGTGTTTATGTGGATTGCACAACTGGTGGTGGCGGTCATTCACTTGAAATTGCAAAACAGTTAACCACCGGTAGACTTATTTGTTTTGATAAAGACACAGACGCATTAACATTTGCAAAAACTCGACTCAAAGATCATTTAGAGAAAATCACATTTGTTAATCGCAACTTTGCAGAAATTGAAGAAGTGCTAGATGAACTTAATATTGACGGAGTTGATGGGATTTTGGCAGATTTAGGTGTTTCTAGTTATCAAATTGACACAGCAGAACGAGGTTTCAGTTTCATGAGAGATGCTCGACTTGATATGAGAATGAACAAAACTCAAGAGCTTGATGCGTATAAGGTTGTGAACACCTATAGCGAAAGTGAACTTGCGAAAATCATGTTTTTGTATGGTGAAGAAAAAAATTCAAAACAAATTGCACGCAAGATAGTGAAATTCCGCGAAAATAAGCCATTAGAAACCACTTTTGAGCTTAGAGATATCATTGTGTCCAGTTACCCTCCAAAGTTCCAAAATAAGCCAAGTTTATGTAATAAAGTTTTCCAAGCAATAAGAATTGAAGTAAACAATGAATTAAACGATTTGCCAGTTGCTGTCGAAAAAATGTTGCAAAATCTTAAAAAAGATGGTAGATTATGTATAATAACATTCCATCCGTTAGAAGATAGAATAATCAAAAATACGTTCAAAACTCATGCAACTGACTGCTTGTGTCCACCAAGAATTCCAAAATGTGTGTGTGGTCATAAGGCAGATATCAAACTTATCACAAGGCACCCAATTATGCCACAGGATAATGAGTTGCTAAGGAACAGTCGTTCAGGAAGTGCAAAATTAAGAATTGCAGAAAAATTATAAGGAGCAATATATCTCAAGTGAGATATAAAGCTATCCTCAATTCGCTTGTTTTTACGTAAACATAACACAATCAAATTAAGGAATTATTTATGGAAGAGGAATTGGAAAGAGAAGAAAGCATAAGCGTTCAAACTGAAACTCAAACAAGTGTTGAAAACAAAACTCAAACACTTGATTCTTTTCCACGTATTGAAGACCTTAGAAAGAGTGAGCAAGAAGTTAAAGTAAACACGCAAATCGAAGGAGTAACACAAGTTGAACAGAAAACCCAGCCAAAAGATAAAGTTTTTAAACGTAAGTCCGATGAACGAAAAGTTTTCTTTAAAAAACGATTGAAAATTGTCACATTGGTTTACACAACTGTTGTTGCACTTTTGTTAGGTTTTGCAATAACAAACACAGTCGTTCTTGCGCGTTTAGATAAAAAAATTAACACTAAAACAGAAACAATTTCAAGAGAAATTGATGATTTAGGAAAAGTTGAAGATGTTGCTAAAGGTGAATCTCTTGGAGATTTTCAAATTTCACTCAACGAGCCACGTGATTATAGTGAAGATAAAAAAGAACTTACATTCTTGGACAAGTTAACAATACTGTTTAGAAACATTTTTGGTTAGATTTTATTATAACACCGCGTTAACTTGTGGTGTTTTTTCTTTGTCATTCCGACCGAACGTTAGTGAGTGGAGCAAATCTCGAATTGTTTCCACTCACTTAATGCCTACGCTAAGTCGTTCGGGAAATCAATTCTCGATTTAAAATAAATTAGATAGTACCAATTTTATAATATACGCTCGACTTGTTTCACTCGCTCGGTATGACAGCATTAAAATATAGTCTAATTATCTTTTTATATTAATATAATTTAATATGAAAACAGGATTAAAAACATTCTACAACGTCTCGTCAATTCAAAATCGATTTATTGCAATTATAATGTCTATAATTGTAATTTTTTTTGCACTATTTGGTCGAGTTTTTTATTTGCAAATAATCAACGGAAAAAACCTTCAAATTAAAGCGGTGGATCAATGGTTAAGAGATTTGCCATTGAGTTCAAAACGTGGCGAAATTTTAGATTGTAACGGCGTGAGTTTGGCAACAACAATCACCACGTATGATGTTTATGTTAGAGCCAGAAATGTGACCAATCCAATCGAACTTGCGAGTGAAATTAATCAACTTCTAGGAGTGGATTATGAAAAGGCATATGAGAAAGTAACAAACAAAAACTTCAGTGAAATTTTAATCAAAATGCAAGTGGAAGAATCAAAAGCAAAAGCACTCACGAAATTTGATGGAGTTTATTTATCTCAAAATGTGGCACGTGTTTATCCTTATGATAACTTGCTCACGCAAGTTTTAGGATATTGCACAATTGACAACATTGGTCAAGCAGGCTTAGAAAGTTATTATGATAAATATCTTAAAGGAATTGATGGAAAATCTCTCACTCAAACAAATGCGCAGGGAAAGGAAATTGATAATACATTGGGTTATTACATTCCAAGTGTTGCAGGAGCAAACCTAAACACAACCATTGATGTTCAAATGCAAGCGATTTTAGAGCATGAACTCGAGGTTGCTTACGAGGAACACAAAGCGCTTGGGGTAAGTGGAATTATCATGGATGCAAAAACTGGTGGTATTAAGGCAATGAGTTGTCTTCCAAGTTTCAATTTAAACGAAGTTCCAAGAGATAATATAACTAGTTTGCAAACAATGACAAAAAATTCCACTGTTGTAGACGTGTATGAGCCAGGAAGTACATTTAAACTTATAACTTTAGCCGCAGCATTAAACGAAGGAAAAACCAACATAAATGAGCGGTTTTTCTGTGGTGGAAGAACAAGTGTTGATGGCGAAACAATCAAATGCTGGAAAACAACAGGACATGGAAGTGTAACTCTTCTTGAAGGATTCAAAAACAGTTGCAACTGTGTGTTTGTTAATCTCGCATTGCGTCTTGGTGTTGATAAATACTATGAATATCTTAATCTATTTGGATTAGGTCAAAAAACAGGTGTTGACATAGCAAGTGAATCCAGCGGAATTATCATGCCAAAAGAACAGGTTAGGCCGGTGGATTTAGCACGTATCGGATTTGGCCACGCAATTGCAGTAACTCAGCTTCAAATGGCGAGTGTTTATGCTAAAATCACAACAGGCTGTGAAATAACACCGCATATAATGCAAAGCATAACAACAGAAACCAAAACTTTATATGAATCAAAAACAGTTAAAACCAAAATAAATCTTAGTGACGAAACAATTAAAACAATAAATATGATGCTTAGCAACAACATTAATAGCGAAGGAAATTACACATTTGTTGCAGGTTACGACATTGGAGGAAAAACAGGAACAGCACAAAAATATGATGAAAAAGGGCAAATTGCCAGCGGAAAGTATATTTCAAGTTTTATAGGAACATTCCCTGCAGAGAATCCAGAATTAGTGATGGTTATTTGCGTGAATGAACCATCAGCAGGTGCATATTACGGTGGTGTGGTTGCTAAACCTATCGGTGAGAAAATTTTTTCTTCAATCTTTGAAACAAAATCTATTCAGCCAACCGATTCTTCTCAACTCAAAAATCAACCAAGCATTTTAATGCCATATCTAATTGGAAAAAGTTTAAGCGAGGCATGTGCAGAATTAAAGCGTTTAGGTCTCAACGTAATGTTTGATAAAGAGGGTGATTATGTAATAGAACAATTACCACCAGCAGACACACTGTTGTACGTGAGTGAAATTGTGTATTTAATAGTTAATTAAGCAATATTTTGTCTTATTTTGCTTATGAGTTAAAATTGAGTTTTTCTTATGATAATTTATCAATGATGAAGGGAGGATTTTTATGCAATTGTATGATATAATCTCAAATTTAAAATTTATTGGTATAAAAAATTATCAAGAAAAAGACATCGATTCGCTCAGTTGTGATAGCAAAGAAAAAATAACTAACGGAATTTATTTTTGCATAAAAGGGTTAAATGTTGACGGACATAACTTTGCTCAAGAAAGCATAAAAAATGGAGCAGTTTGTTTGGTTGTTGAAAGATATCTAGATTTACCAATCACTCAAATTTTAGTTGACAATGTTAGAGTTGCTATGTCTTTTATCAGTTCTGTGTTCTATGAAACTTACAAATCAAAAATGAAATTTATTGGTGTCACTGGAACAAACGGAAAAACAACAACAACCTTTTTGTTAAGGGAAATTCTTATAAAATTAGAAAAAAAAGTAGGGCTTATTGGAACTGAAGGAATTTATATCAACAGTTTAATGCTCCCTGCAATGTTAACCACGCCAGATCCAATCAATTTGCATAAAATTATCAAAGATATGGAAAACAACGGTTGTGAATATTGTGTTATGGAAGTGAGCGCTCATGCAATTGCTTTGAATAAAATTGACGATATTCATTATGATGTGGTTGGTTTAACAAATATAACAAAAGACCATTTAGACTTTTTCTTAAACATGGAAAACTACATTAAATGTAAATCAAATCTTTTTGATGTAAGACACGCTAAGAGCGGAGTGATTAATGTTGATGCAAAAAACGCTAAAGAAATTGCAAAAAAATCAAACATAGAAATAACAACAATTGGTAAAGATGGTGAATTTAAATTGTTAAGTTTATCACACGAGATGAAGGGAACGAATTTTAAGGTTGAACACAAAAACAAGCAGTATTCAGTTTCAACAAATTTAATTGGGGAGTATAATGTTGCAAACTTGATGATGTCAATGAGAATTTTAATGAATCTTGGTTTTAATTTAAAAGACATAATTTCAGTAATTAAAACAAATCAATTTGTTGTGCCAGGTAGATTTAATGTCTTAAAAACAAATGCAGACTTTAGTGTTATTGTTGATTATGCACACACACCAGATGGAATAAAAAACGTTTTATCATCAATCAAAAAAATAAATCATAGCAAAATAATCACAGTTTTCGGTTGTGGAGGAAATCGCGATAAAACAAAACGAAGCGAAATGGGAGAAATTGCAACAAGCTTGAGTGACTATGTTATTGTAACAACGGATAATCCAAGGGATGAAAATCCAGAAATGATAATTGATGACATTGTGAAAAATATCACAACGAAAAACATAGTGCGAATAACAGATAGAAAATCAGCGATTGAATATGCATTAACAATTGCAAAATCAAATGATATTGTTGCAATTTTAGGCAAAGGAGCAGAAACCTATCAAGAAATCAAAGGTGTGAAAGTCCATTTCAGTGATTATGAGGTAGTGGACAATTTCTTCAAATATGCACTTAAAAGAGAGATGAAAGCATGATAAAAATCTTGTTGGCTTTTTTGTGTGCTTTTGGGGTATCTTGCACATTAATGCCAATCATTATTAAATTTTTCAAGAAAAAACAAGCATCGCAAACCATTTTAGGTTATGTTGAGAATCATAAAGAAAAAAATGGAACACTGACTATGGGTGGTGTAGTCTTTATGGTTTCTACACTAATACTATCCTTTATCTTTTTAGATTTTAACAACACGTGGTTTGTCGTTTTGCTAGTTAGCATCTTCTATGGCATTTTAGGATTGATGGATGACTATATCAAAATCAAATTCAAACAAAACTTAGGGCTCAGAGCCTATCAAAAAATAATAGGACAAGTTGGCATTGCGTTAGTTTTTGCAATCTTTGTTTATTTTTCAACTCAAGGTGGTCGAATTTTCATTCCGTTCACAGAAAAAACTATAGATATTGGATTTTGGATTATTCCATTAATAGTGTTAGTTTTGGTGGCAACAACAAACAGTGTGAATTTAACAGATGGATTAGATGGTTTAGCTGGAAATGTAACGAACATATATCTAATTTTTTTTGTGTTAATCACATTACTTTTACAAAACAATTTATATTCCTCAGGTGAAACTGGTGCCATAATACAAAACATGTCAGATATTAATGTTTTGAGCATGCTGTTTGTTGGGTCTGTGTTAGGTTTTTTAATGTTTAACACAAACAAAGCGTCAATTTTCATGGGTGATGCTGGGTCACTTTGTCTAGGAGGATATGTTGGGGCAAGTGCCTGCATGTTAGGACAAGCACTTCTAATTCCAATTTTGGGATTTTGTTTTGTTTTTAGTACTATATCTGTAATTTTACAAGTTGTTTCATTCAAAACAACAAAAAAGAGGATTTTTAAAATGGCACCTTATCATCATCACTTGCAAATGTGCGGATTAAGTGAACCAAAAATTGTTGCAATTTATTCTGCTGTTACTGCAATAATTGGGGTGGCATCAATAATTTTTTATTGTTTGTAACAAGAATTGCAATAGTTTTTGTAATTATTTGCTTAAACAAAAAATAAATTAAAATAGGTGGAATATGAATTATAAGCATAAAAATGTTTTAGTTTATGGAATGAGCATGAGTGGAGAATGGGTTGCAAAATTGCTCAAAAAAAATAAGGCTAATGTTTTTTTATATGATGATAATCTTGAGGTGTTAAATCAAAAGAAAATTAAAAATTGTTATGTTTTAAATGAACTAAATGAAAACCTAATCGAACAATTTGACTTTCTTGTTGTTTCACCTTCAATTGAAAAAGACAACATTAATTTACGAATTGCAAAAAAACTAAACATCAAAATTTATAGTGAACTTGAATTTGCTTCATTGTTTTGTAAAAACTTAGTTGCTGTAACGGGAACGAACGGAAAAACAACAACGGTAAACATCATCACAGCATTGTTGCAAACTAAGTTTAAAGCTATTGCTTGCGGTAATATTGGATTTCCTTTGTCAAGAGCGGTAATGGAAAGCAAAAAAAGCATAAAAGTTGCAGAAGTTAGTTCTTTTATGCTCGAAAACGCTGAAAGTTTTTCACCTCATGTTGCTAGCATAACAAATATTGAACAAGACCATTTGATAAGACATAAAACCATGGATGAATATAGGTCACTTAAAATGAACATATTTAAAAACCTCAAAACAACAGATTATGCGGTTGTTAACCTTGATAGTAAAATCGAGCCAACTAAAAATTTACATATAGTGACTTATTCATACAATTTAAATGCAGATGTTTGTGTTAAAAATGGTGCAATATTTTTACATAATGAAAAAATAGTAAACATAAATGAACTTAATCTTAAAGGAAAACACAATATTTATAACATAATGTGTGCAATATGTTTTGCTAGTGTTTATAAAATTAAACCTAAGAAGATTCGTAATGTGTTAATAAATCTAAAAGGTGAAAAGTACCGCATAGAAAAAGTTGCAAAAATCAATGATGTTAATTTTATTAATGATAGCAAATCAACAAATATTGCTTCAACTTTGGCTAGTGTTGAAAGTGTTAAAGGTGCAATTATTTTGCTTTTAGGTGGCTCAAATAAAAACTTGGATTATAAACCAATGTTTAAGAGTTTAAGCAAAAGAGTTAAACTGGTGGTTGCGTATGGAGAAACAGCAAATCAATTTGTGCTCGCCAATGAGAATAAATTTAAAATAGAAAAATGTGAAAATTTGGAACAAGCATTTAATGTTGCGATAAAAAACACTCTTCCAAACGACACAATTTTATTGTCACCTGCAACAGCAAGCTACGATCAATATTCAAACTATGTAGAACGCGGGAAACATTTTGACTCACTGGTTAAAAAATACATGCAAAGTGGTAAAACAAAATGAAATTAGGCACACGTAAAAATAGTATAATCATAATAGTTTGCACAATTGCATTGGCGGTTTTTGGATGTGTGATGGTGTATAGTGCCAGTAAATATTCAGCAACTCTTCAGTATGGTAATCAATTTTTCTATCTCAAAAAACAAGTTATAGGCGTCGCAATCGGTTTGATTGGTCTTGCGGTATGTAGTTTAATTAACCATAAAATCTATAAGAAGTTCTATTGGATTTTTTATATTGTTGGACTAGTCTTCTTGATTTTGGTTTTTATTCCAGGTTTAGGCAAAACAAGCTACGGTGCAACAAGGTGGATTGGAATTGGAAGTTTCACAATGCAACCGAGCGAAGTTGCCAAGTTTTGTTTGGTGTTTTTCTTGGCAGGTTATCTATCAGACGGTGACAAACTAAGCAAAATCAAACATATTTTAATCACGCTGAGTCTTGGCGGAATATATTGTATTTTAATTATGCTTGAGCCAAACATGAGTATCACAATGTGTGTTGCGTTTACACTCATTTTCATGCTATTTGTTGGCGGAATGAGGCTAAAAGTTTTCGGCATGATGATTGTTCCAGCAATAGCTCTTGTGGTTATTCTCATTTTAATGGAACCATATAGACTAAGCCGACTTGTTGCCTTCATAAACCCTTGGGAAAATCCCCTTGATGAAGGGTATCAACTCATTCAATCACTTTATGCAATTGGAAGTGGTGGAGTTTGGGGTGTTGGATTGTTTAATAGTAGACAAGCAGAACTTTTCTTGCCGTTTAGCGAAAGCGACTTCATTTTTTCAATAATTGCAGAAGAACTTGGTTTTGTCGGTTGTGTTTTGCTTATGTTAGTTTTTTTAGTTTTAATAATCAACATTTTCAAAGTTGGAATGAAATCAAACAACAAATTTTCCGCATTTCTATGCTTTGGAATTGGGGCAATCATTTCAATTCAAACAATTCTTAACATCGCCGTCGTCACCGGCTCAATCCCGCCTACAGGACTTCCGTTGCCTTTTATTAGTGCGGGAAGCACAAGTTTGCTTGTTTTCATGTCGGCGATAGGTGTAGTGCTGAATGTTGACAAACAAAGTAGGAAAAGTAAAATTTAATTTTTTTCGTTAAGGTGTATACATTTTGCATTCATTTTGTATGTATTTTTTAAAAACCCTTGACATTACCCCCCCTATGTTAAAATCTTTTGTAGTAAAGGAGCATGAAGATTTTATGGAAAATAAAGAAACCAATCAACCAAGTGATTTAAATAGTCTAGAAGATTTTATTAATGATTCAATTAAAAAACATAAAGAAAAATCTGTTCAAGAAAAACATTTAACACCTTTGGAAAAAGCAAAAAAAGGAATTTTGCGAAGATGGAATGATAAAACTAGAACATCAATCGAAGATGAATTTAAGAATATTACGGAAGAAACAACTCAGGGTGAGAGATTGTGGTTAAAAGCAATAGATTTAATTCTTGATGGAGATAATGAAGAAAATAAAAATTTGTTAAAGAGTGCTTTTGATGAGGTTAACGTTCCATTGTTGTCATTAACACGTGCTAGTGTTGTTAGATATAGATTGACTAAATTGAACAAAATTCTAATTGGAGATAATGAGCAGGTTAAAAGAATTCTAGAGGATGCACACAACAAAGTTAAATATCCAGAAAATAGAGCAGGTTTATAAGAAAAAAGAGCAATAGAAATTGCTCTTTTTTAATGTAAAAATTTATTACAAGGAGAATGGAAGGAAATTGCAATTTGTTTGCAAATTTTCGTAGATTTGGCGCAGTAACAACCCAACAACTGTTTTGTTGGGTTATAATACAACAACTGATGTTAAGAGGCTCAATCCCACCAACAGGGCTTGCCACTTCCGTTCATTAGTGCTGGGTCAACAAGTTTGTTAGTCTTTATGTCCGCTATTGGAGTTGTTTTGAATGTGGATAGACAGAGTAGAATCTTGTCATTCCGACAGAGCGAAGCGAGTGGAGTGAATTTCAAAAAATAATTTTCTATTAAAAATGTATACAAATTGTAATTAAAGATATACATTTTCTTTTTTTTGTGATAGAATTAATTTTAGGAGAATATATGAAAAATAGTGAAATTTTGAAAACTGTTCTTGAAACTATGGAAAAAGAGCATATAAATTTATATCATAGTGTAAGTAAAAAAGAAATTGAAGATTATGTTTCAACATTAACGAATTTAGATGAATTAAGCCAAATAGATTTTGATTGTGAAATGCTTAAACTTTTTGCAAAGTTTAAAGATGCGCACACCATGTACTACATACCCAAAGCATATTTAGATAAAAAATTAGTATTTATTGAAAAAAAAGTGCTTTTAAAAGATGGTGATGACTATAAAGAGGTTAAATCCATTGGAAATATGGAAATAAAAGATATTTTAAAAAATGTTTCAAGTATGATATCTTATGAAACAAAAGCTTTTTTAAGAAATTGTTTAAACAATGAATTAAACAATCAAATTTATTATCACATGTTAAAAGTAGTAAATGAAGATGGCACGTTAGATTGTGTGGTTGATAATGATGGAAAAGAAGAACATGTAAAAATTAATCCAATAACTCGTCAAAAGTATAATGAATTAGGGTTAAATGATAATTCGACTTTTTATAGTTATGAGATAAAAGATAACATTATAACGATAAAATATAAGCAATGTTTGGAAAATAAAGATTATCCTTTCACACAATTTGTTGAAGAAATTAAACAACAAATTCAATCTAACAATATAACGCAATATATTTTAGATTTAAGAGGTAATTTTGGTGGTAAATCAGACATAATTCATCCACTAACACAAACTATTAAAGATTTAGGATTGAATGGAGCATTACTTATAGACAATGGTGTGTTTTCTGCTGGAAGATGGGCTGTTGCAGATTTCAAAAGAGAATTTAACACACCTCTTATTGGAGAACCAACTGGAGGAGCTGCTGCCAGTTATGGTAATAACAAAAATCTTATAGTTGATGGTAAAATGTTTTCAGTTTCTCAAAGATATTTTGATTTAAGTGAGCCATTTGGTGGTGAAAAAGGAAGTATTCAACCAGATATTTTAGTTCCTAAAACAATTGAAGATTTGAAAAATAATAAAGACACTCAACTCTTAACAGCAATAGATTATTTAATAAAACAAGCAGAAATAAACATAGGACAAGTGTAATAATTCTAGCAGATTTTAATAATGCATACAAATCGTATGCATTATTTGTTTTTTTATGGTATAATAAGCTTATGAAAAGTAAAATAAAAATTGGTATTGATGTGGATGATTGCATTTGCAATACTCTTGAAATGGATTATGCATGCGCACATTTTATTATGAAAAAGAATCTACCACAAAATATTGACAAAACTCATTTTGATGTCACAAAAACTTTTTCAATGGCAAATGGTGACCTTTTTTATACAAAAGAAAAAGAATACATAATGAAGCATAACAGCATGTATCCTAAAGTTTTTGTTAAAGAAGTTATCCAAAAGTTGCGAAAAAGGGTTTTAAAATTTTTTTCATCACATCTAGAGAAGATAAATTTTGGAATGGAAATGCAAAACAACATTTAAAAAGATGGTTAAAAAAATATAAAATTGAATATGATGAAATTTACGCTAACATTTTGAATAAAAGTGAATTTTGCGTAAATAACAAAATAGATTGTTTAATAGAAGATAATTGTGACAATGTAAAAATAGCAAACAAAAATGGAATTAAATCTATTTTAATTAAAACTTCATATAATGAGCATTATAGATATAAATTAAACACTTTCGCCGAAACTTGGTTAGATGTTTATTCTACGCTTGCAAAATGTTATAATTTTTCTGAAAATGATTTAATTTCGTTTGAATAATATCAAAGAGTAATTTTATACAAAAAAGAGCAAATGTTTTGTTCTTTTTTCTTTCATAACATAAAACATAATATTTTCATAAATACAATTATGAAAAAAGAATATTTTGAAGTTGTTGGCGGAAACAAATTATTTGGAGAAATTAAAAATCAAACAAGCAAAAATGCAAGCTTGCCAATAATGAGCGCAAGTTTATTAAGTGATGGAGAAGTGATATTACACGAAATTCCAAGTATAACAGATGTGAATAACATGGTTAAAATTCTAAAAAAAATTGGTGTTGAAATTAATGAAAAGGGAAGTTCTTTAACATTAAATCCAACAACGGCAAACAATCCAACTCTTGATTGTGAACTCAGTAAAACCATGCGTTCATCTCTTTTTTTGCTTGGTCCAATGTTACAAAAATTTGGTGAAGTTGACTTAACTCTCCCAGGTGGTTGTAAAATTGGTAAACGACCAATAGACATACATATTAAAGCATTTAAAAAATTAGGTGTTGAAGTAACTCGATTTGATGATCATGTGTTTTTCAAAGTGAAAAAAGCACAATCAAATCGAATAAAACTTAAAATTCCAAGTGTTGGTGCAACTGAAAATATTGTGCAATTTGCTTGTAAATTAAAAGGTAAAACCATAATTGATAATCCCGCTCGAGAGCCGGAAGTTGTTGATTTGTGTAACTTTTTAAATCAAATGGGAGCAAAAATTATTGGCGCTGGAACAAAAAGAATTACAATATATGGTGTTGATAAACTTAAAACTACTGAATATAAACCAATCGGTGATAGGATTGTTGCTGGAACAATCATGACGGCAGTTGCAATCGCAGGTGGCGATGTAACAATTACAAATGCTGTTCCTTATCAAAATTTAAAATTAATTGAAATTTTGCAAAAAATAGGTTGTCAAATTGATTATAAAAATGATATACTACATATAGTTAGAAAAGATAAATTGTTGCCTTTAAACAAAGTAACAACTGGTTATTATCCAAATTTTCCAACTGATTTGCAATCTATGATTGTGTCGCTTGCGTCTGTAATTGAAGGTGAAACTCGGGTTAAAGAAACCATTTTTGAAAACCGTTTTTTAATTGTCAATGAACTAAAACAAATGGGCGCACAAATTACTTTTAAAGATTCAAAAACCGCAATAATTAAAGGCGTTCAATCATTAAATGGCGCAAAAGTTTGTGCATTAGATTTGCGAGGCGGTGCAAGTTTGATGTTATCAGCATTAATTGCTCACGGGAAAACAATCATTGAAAACATTCACTTCATAGATAGGGGATATGACCATTTAGAAGAAATGCTTAATGCTTTAGGTGCAAAAACTAGGAGATTATGTCAAAAAGAACATTAGTAACATTATTAATATTTTTGATTTTAGGAGTGCTGGCTGGAATTTTGTTCGGCACAGTGTTTTGTTTGCGTGATCAAAAAGTTGTTGTTAAAGGTGACACTCCTGTGAACATAAGCAGAGAAGAGATTATCTCAACAGCGGGCTTAAAGAATGGTGAATCGATCTTCATGATTGACAAAACTAAAGCAATCAACAATCTTGAAAAAAAGTTTGAAAACATCAAAGTTATTCAAATTAAAACAACAAGTGTAACTAAAATTGAAATAATAATTCGAGCAAGACATGAAATGTTTTATTCAGAGTCAAACAATTCTTACTACATTTTAGATGAAGAATTAAAAGTTTTAGATATGTATGCAAAAAACCTTGAAAACGAACCTTCAAATCAACCAACCGATTTAACTCTTGTTCAAGCAGAAGCTTTAAACATAAATTTGTCAACACAAAAATGTGATTTTGTTGGAACTGATTATCAACAACAAACAACAAAGGCTTTATTGCAAGCGGTAACAAACAATGTTAAAAGTGTTGATGGGGAAAATATATCATATTACACTCGCTCAGATTTTGTAACAATGTTTCAAAACATGGAATTTAAAGATTATAGTTCATTCAACAAAATAATCCTAACAACTAGTTATGGTGTTAAACTTGACATAGAAAATCCAACTGAAAATTTAACCAACAAGATGAATATATGTTTGTCAACAATTCAAGAATTCATTAAAGGTGGCGAAAATAAAGAAAAGGGCGGAACAATAAAAATTTATTATGATTTGAACAACTCAATCCAAAGTGTTTATGTTCCAGAAAGTGAATAATAAGAATAAGGTTAAAGAAAACCTTATTTTTTTATTGTGAAGATAATATTGTGTATTTATAAAAAAACAACCTCAAAATGTGGTGTATTATATAAAATTTTCAAAAAGCTTAATAAATTTAATTAAATAATAATTAAATTATTTGACTATAAATAAAAGTTT